>NZ_JAKGTE010000010.1:0-153300 GCF_022324665.1 Clostridium sp. YIM B02500
TCCACATGAAAAAATGCACCTCCAAATATTAAATATGATTATATCATATGTCTAACATTTGGGGTGCACTTCAAAATGTTTATTGCCTTTCTTCACGTGGCACTATATTAATTATATATAACTCGGTCTGTATCTATGATAGTTACAAATATCATTAATTTATTAATTTTAATTGCTCTCTATAGTCAGATGGGCTCATGCCGGTAATTTGTTTGAAAGTTTTACTAAAGTGGAATTGATCTGGATAGCCAACTTTTTCACCAACTGTGCTAATTGGTAAAGAAAAATTCCATAATAATTGTTTTGAAATATTAATACGATACTCTTTAATAAATTTTGAGGGAGTCATATTCATGTATTTAGTGAATATTTTTGTTAAGTAAGAAATTGAAAATCCAAAATGTGATGCAAGTGCGGCTAGATCGATTGTTTCATGGTAATTATTTTTTATATATTCAGTCACAAGCTCCACGATTTCATTAGGCTTTTTGTAAGAAAACTCATCAACTTTAAAATCATTTTGATTTGCCAGAAGATTTTTTTCTATTGTATCTAAGGTTGTAGTTAATTCCCCAAGATTAATAGGTTTCAATAAATAGTCGGACACCCCATATCTTATGGCAGTTTTAGCATAGGAAAAATCACTATGTCCACTAATTATTACACAATGGATAAAAGGATATTTTTCGAAAATGAACTTGGAGAGTTCAAGGCCATCCATTACTGGCATGCAAATATCAGTGAGTACAATGTTTGGAAGAAAGGATTCTATTAGTTCTAATGCTTCTTTGCCATTACTAGCAGTTCCTACGACTTCAAAGTTCTCATTAGCTCTATATATGTTTTTAATTATGTTTTTAGCAATTAATCTCTCATCCTCTACAACAATAGCAGAAAAAGTAATCTTATTTGTCATAATTTAATCCCTCCCATAATAACAGTCGCCCCATTTGGAGTGTTATTGATTAATCTAAAAATTTGTTTTCCATTGTATAAAATTTTAAAGCGAATATAAATATTCATAAGACCCATTCCGTTTAATTCTAAGTTTGGAAGAACTCCATTTGCGTTGATTGAATCTATCTTTTCTTGCAATTGTTTTAAATTGTCTTCTGCAAATCCACTTCCGCTATCTTTAATTTGCATTTCCCAGTGAGTATCAGTTACATAACCTGTAATATCAATATGCCAAGGTAGCTCAGTTTTTGTAGTGAATTTTACTGCATTTTCTACAATGAGCTGCAAACAAAGTTTTGGGATTTTAATGTTTTGCATCTCATCAGGAATATTTAGGGTATATGTTAAATCGTTATCATAGCGAATCTGCATACACTGAAGATAATCAATGGTATGAGCTATTTCATCGGTTAAACTAACTAATTGTTGACTGTCTGATGAAATATATCTTAATATTCTTGAAATGCTTTGGCACATTATTATTATTTCTTCATTCATTTGTTCATCAGCCATAGCTTGGATGGTTGACAGGGCATTGTATAGAAAATGTGGATTCATCTGTGATTGAAGAGCCAACATTTTTGACTGCATTTCACGATTTTGAAGAATTAATTCATTTGTCATTGCTATTTTTGCTTTTTGCTGCATTTTTAAAAAGGCTTTGAATAAAGTATTTAATTCAGTAATATGTGTATCTATTTCTTTAAAATTAGTAGATGCATCGTCAGTTATTTGAAAACCTTTAACTTGATTATATATTTTATTCAATGGGGTGGTAATAATTTTTGCAATAAAATAAGATAATGTTGCAGTAGCGAAGGTAATTAATAACGATAGCACCACATTTGTTTTGATATATTCATAAATAGGAGACATAAGTTTTGAGTTGTCTATTGTTGCCACAATAGTGAAATCACTATATGAAGAGGTATCAAATAATACATATTCATTTTTATATTTAAATAAATTATTGCTTATATTTTTATCGACATTAGTAGAGATAAGATTATAATAATTAGTTGTAGATGAACTTTGATTTATAGGGTATATTGGTTGTCCATTTTTATAATAAATATAGACATTACTGCCATAAGTATTATTAAAATCTTTAATAATAGTAAAAATATTTTTAAATGACTTCTTAACTTCAATAATTCCTTGTGGGACATTAAGGGTATTATAGTAAACGCGATATAATGAAAGGAAATACTGACCTTCCTCATAAGGTGAATATCTGCCCAATCGATCATCTTTATTAAAGTAAATAACCTTACCGCCTTTAGAAGATAAAACATCATCATACCATGCTTTGTTATTCACTGAAATATAGGAAGAGGAATTATCTAAACCAACTCCTAATTCAAGATTATGCAAATCATAAAGATAAATCTGATCTATAGGATGGTTAGGTCCCATCATTGTGACCAATAAATCATATAAAATTTTTGTGTTCTGAATATTATCAATTTTTTGGTGTTCAGATAGATTGGACAAAGATTCAGAATTATAATTTATATATTTAATAAAATGATCCTTGATTAAATTAGAATAGATGATATTTTGAGATAGAGTATCTAAAGAATTAATCTCTACATCTAAATTATTATTAATATTTTTTATATTGCTATTAAGAGTTGTAAGAGCATTTGTTTTAATTTTAGTAGATTCATTCATTACAAAATAAAACATAAGAAAATTAAAGATAATTATAAATAATATGGTATATGGGATAAAGAGAGTTTTTAATATGCTACGTTGTTTCAAAAGTTTCATGCTAAATCAATCCTTACAATAAATAATTTAGTCAAAAATATACATGGAATAGGAGAGATATGAACATTCAAAATCAGCTTAGTACAGATATATAATATAACCATAGCAACAAATAGTCAATAATATATAAATTGGGAGGAATTATTATGAAACATTTTAAAAAGTTATTGTCAGTTGTGACTTTAGCCGGATTAACTATGTCATTAGTAAGCTGTGGTAATAGTACTAGTACTACAGAATCTAGCTCAAAGAACAATGACGTTACTATTTCTTTTATGGCAAGTCAGGATTGGATTCAAGATGCTGAATTGAATTTAGCAAAAAAATTTACTGAGAAAACAGGAATCAAGATTGATTATCAAATTGTTCCATCAGATCAATATAATAACTTGTTAATGACAAAATTAAATTCTGGAGAAGCTACTGATATTTTTGCTGTGAATGCTGGAAGGTTTGATTTAGAAACACAAGTTAATGCAGAAAAAAATGCGTTGGATTTAACAAATGCATCTTGGGCAAAAAATATAGATAAAGAAGTTGCTAATGAGCTGACTGTAAACGGTAAACTATATGGAGAACCTATTCAAGATGTATCATCTGTCTGGGCAATTGGTTATAATAAAAAGATTTTCAAACAATTAAACTTACAAATTCCTAAGAATTATCAAGAATTTAAAAACATATGTGAGAAAATAAAGGCATCTGGTGTTACTCCTATTTATGAAAGCGTTTCAGATGGATGGCATCACACATTATGGTTCCCAGAAATAGCTTTAGCAGCGGATACAGCAGATTCAGGATTAGTAGATAAATTGAATAATAATACTGAAAAGTTGGAAGGAAATAAAACATTTGAAACTATTTTAGGACAAGTTAATGAAATGGTGAAACTAGGATATTGGGGAGACAATTATATGTCTAACAAATATGCTGATGCTCCCAAAAATATCGCTTCAGGGCAATTTGCAATGACAATCGCTAACCAAGGTTTTGGTGCAGAAGTCAATAAAGCGGATTCTAGTTTTAGTGTAGATGATATTGGATATTTTGTGATTCCTTTAGCAGATAATCAAATATTAAATATTAATCCAGTAGGACCATCAAGACTTATATATTCGAAATCTAAACATGCAAAAGAAGCACAAGAATATTTAGATTTTCTTGCATCAGATGAAAGTCTTACTTATCTAACTGAAAACGTTTCTAAATTTAATAAGCTTCCATATAGTAATGCTCCAGTTAAATATACTGATACAGTCAAGGAATTTTATAAATCATATCCTAAGAATGCTGTTGTATTACAATCAGCAGTCAAGTATATAAATCCTCAATGGATGGAAATAGGTAAAGATATGTCTGCAATGCTAGTTGGAGAGATGGGGCCAGAAGAACTTCTAAAAAATATTGATAAAAATAGAGGAGATCAGGCAAAGGCTGCCGGGGATAAGGATTGGAAGTAAAATTCTAAATTATGTAACCAGATATACTTGTCTGGTTACAGTACTATAAAAATAAGGAGAAGTGTAAATGAATAAGAAAAAAATATATCCGAGTTACTTTATATGGGGAGCACTTATAATTTATGGAGTCTTATTTGTAATTCCGGGAATTATTGGCATTGCATATTCCTTTACAGACTGGTCAGCTTACAGTGATAAAATAAATTTTGTTGGATTTGATAATTTCAAAGTAATATTTTCAGGCAATGAGAATTATATGAAAATTTTAGGTAATACCTTATGGTTTACAATAATTACAACAATATTAAAAAATGCGATAGGATTGTTATTGGCAGTATTGCTAACAAAATCTATAAAATTCTTGAATTTTCACAGAGGGGTTATGTTTATGCCATCTGTGTTATCTACATTAATTATTGGTATGATTTTTACATCAATTCTTGATCCTAAGATAGGAATTCTAAACGTTTTTCTTAGAGGCATTGGTTTAGATACATTAGCAAAACAGTGGCTTACTTCACCACAATTTGCTTTTGGATCCGTAGTTGCAGTTGATGTTTGGAGAGGTATTGGATACATTATGACTATTTTTATAGCGGGTATTTTATCTATCTCTAGTGAATATTATGAAGCGGCTAATATTGATGGAGCAACAGGACTACAAAAATTTCGATATATTACATTTCCGTTAATACTCCCAACATTAGCTACTACTACAGTATTAAATGTAATTTATGGATTGAAAGTATTCGATATGATTTACGTATTAACAAATGGTGGCCCAGGAAAATCTACAACGGAAGTATTGTATACAATAGTATTTAAAAAATTTGGTATGGGTCAGTATGCTATTGGTACTGCATTATCATCTGTTATGTTCGTAATTATGGTGTTTATTGGAGTCTTTATGATTAAAATAATGACTAAAAATGAGGTGATGGAATAATGAGAATAAAAAAAACATTACAAAATATATTTTCTAATGGAATTGCATGGGTTATAACGATTATATCTCTTATACCATTAGTGTTAATCCTATTTAATGCTCTTAAAACTAGCAAAGCAGCTTCAGATATGAATCTGAAACTTCCTACATTTCCAATACCAGTTGAAAATTTTTCGACAGTAATAGAAAGAGGAAAACTTGCAACATCTTTTATTAATAGTTGTGTTTATTCTATAGGAAGTGTAATCTTATGTGCCATTTTAGCAGCAGCAGCTTCCTATGTATTATGTAGAAATAAAACAAAATTAAATCGCATCATTTACATGTTTATTATATTAGGAATTACAATGCCTATAAATTATGTAGCCTTAATGAAGGTAATGTCTGCATTACACTTAATGAATTCAATGCTTGGAATAGTGCTACTATATACTGCAATGCAGCTTCCGTTTTCGGTGTTTCTCCTTCATGGGTTTATAGCAAGAATTCCAGTGGAATTAGATGAAGCAGCTGTAATTGATGGATGTTCTCCAATTAGAATATTTATCTATATTATCTTTCCACTATTAAAACCAGCATTAGCAACAGTTGTAGTTCTTACTTTTTTAAATACATGGAATGAATTTGTATCTCCATTATACTTTTTAAGTAGTTCTTCAAAATGGCCAATGACTCTTTCAGTATATAATTTCTTTGGAATGTATTTTAAAGATTGGAATTTAGTTTGTTCAGATATCATGCTAACTAGTTTGCCAGTTATTGTAGTTTATTTATTAGGTCAAAAATATATCGTTTCAGGAATGACAGCTGGAGCAGTTAAAGGTTAATGAGGGCGGTGATTATATGGAGATTTTAGGATATCGTAAGGATGGCAGAATAGTAAATTTGAAATTAGAAAATGGAATAATTCAGTTATCTGCTGTGGGTAAAGAAATTATTCGATGTACTTATACTAAAGAAAAAAATATAAAGAATTCATCAGTTATTGGGATTAATTATGAAATAGAGAAATTAAATGAATTTGTTGTGGAAGAGACACAAGATAGTATTATTTTAAGAACTGGATTAATTACTTTAACTATTAATAAGAAGACAGGACAATTTGTATGGAAAAATGGCAAGAATAATGAAATATTGCTGCAAGAAAGAGATAAGGAACTTGTTTCAATCCCGGTTGAAAAATATTCTACAAATGGTGAAAAAGCTATTATTAAAAGAGTAAAAACCGTTGATGGGGAACGGAGTTTCGTTGAAAATTTAAAACCATATATTGATAGAATAGCATATAGAGCAAAATTATCCTTTGAGTGGCAAGAAAAAGAAGCAATACATGGACTAGGACAAGGAGAAGAAGGAATCTATAACTATAGAGGTAACTCTCAATACTTATATCAGCACAATATGAGAACTCCGTTTCCATGTTTGGTATCAAATAAAAATTATGGTATCTTATTTGATTGTGGATCATTGATGACTTTTAATGATGATTCAAGAGGAGCATATGTTTATTTAGATGTAGTGGAGCAATTAGATTACTATTTTGTTTTTGGTGAAAAGCTCGATGATATTGTGGGAGGTTTTAGAAAAGTAACAGGGCGAGCTGTCATGCTGCCAAAATGGGCGTTTGGTTATATTCAGTCGAAAGAAACATATAGAAACCAAGAAGAATTAGTTGAAGTAGTTAAGGAGTATAGAAAAAGAAATGTACCGATAGATTGTATTGTACAAGATTGGCATACTTGGGAAGAAGGTTTATGGGGGAATAAGCGATTAGATAAAAATAGATATCCTAATATAGGTAAAGCAAATAAAGAAATTCACGATTTAAATGCTCATACTATGGTTTCTATTTGGCCAAATATGAATGCAGGTGGAGAGGATTATGAAGAATTTTTACAAGCTGAATATTTATTAGGAGACAATTCTACATATGATGCTTTTAATGAAGATGCAAGAAAAATGTACTGGGAACAAGCAGAAAAAGAGTTATACAAGGGAGGCTTTGACGCTTGGTGGTGTGATTCAACGGAACCATTTAGTGGACCAGATTGGAATGGAGAAAAAATTAGAGAACCTTGGGAACGATTTATGTTAGTGGGAAATGAGCATAAAAAGTTTTTAGACCCAGCTAAAGCTAATTTATTTGCATTAATGCACGAGAAAGGCATTTTTGAAAATCAAAGAAAGGTAGCGCCTGATAAAAGAGTTCTTAATCTGGCAAGGTCTGGTTATATTGGCTCTCAAAAATATGGCGTTGTATTGTGGTCAGGTGATACTAATGCAACCTGGGGAACTTTTAGAAAACAAATTACAGAAGGTTTGAATTTATGTTTGAGCGGTTTACCTTATTGGACATTAGATATTGGAGCATTTTTTACAGTAGGAAGTGAATGGAGAAACAGAGGATGCGGTTGCAACAATAACCCGAACCCACTTTGGTTTTGGCAGGGAGATTATAATGAGGGTGTAAATGATTTGGCTTATCGTGAATTATACGTAAGATGGTTTCAATATGGTGCATTTTTACCAATGTTCCGCTCTCATGGAACAGATACTCCAAGAGAAATATGGAACTTTGGAGAAAAGGGAGAAATGTTTTACGATGCCATTGAAAAGTTTATAAATTTACGATATAGCTTAATTCCATATTTCTACTCTTTGGCTGGGAAAGTAACGCAAAATCATTATACTATGATTCGAAGTCTTTTATTCGATTTTAGTAATGATGAAATAGCAAAGGAAATTAGTGACGAATTTATGTGTGGAGATTCTATATTGGTATGTCCTGTTACAAATCCGATGTATTATGAGGCAAATAGTAAGTCAATTGACGAGCCTAAAATGAGAAAATGTTATTTGCCAAAAGGAGCTGACTGGTATGATTTTTGGACGAAAGAACGATTAAGTGGGGGAAGCTATGTAATAGCAGACGCTCCAATAGATAAGATTCCATTATTTATACGAGTAGGTGCTATTATTCCAATGGAAGAAGGGTTACAATATGCGGAGCAAGTGAGTGATAAACCATTTCAAATTCATATTTATCCTGGGGATGATTGCGAATTTGAATTTTATGAAGATAGTGGTGACGGTTATGAGTATGAGAAAGGAATTTATAATAAGATTTTAATGAAATGGGAAGATAAAGAAAGTAAATTTACTATTGGAAAAGCAGATTATGATTTCCCACAATCTATTAAAAATCGTTCTTGTACAATTTTTGTAAATGACAAGAGCGTAGAGTTTATTTATCGAGGTGAATCACTAACTTTTGTTATAAAATAATAAAGAATATCATATAGAGAACCAGTTTCATATTTAAACCCTCTTATTTTTTATATAATACTCTTATAAATTTACTATAAAAAATCTCAAACCTATTGGGTTTGGGATCTTTTTTTATTCTTAAGGAAATTATAATGCAATTAAATCTGGGGATAACTTTTATAGTAGTCTATTTTACTAGGGGAATTACTATAAAAGAATAAAAAAATAAATCATATTCGCCTGCCAAATTTTTCTCACATGCGTTCGAAAAGGCAGATGCGTGAAAAAAATCTACACATATGAAAAGAGTGCGAAGCACAATACGGAACTTAACCACAGTCGCTTGTGATTTTTTTATTCTCAATAAATTTATAATAAAATCAAATTTATGAATAGTTTATGGAATAATGTTACTTATAAAGTTGCATTTGGAAAGGAAATAAAAAAGGAATTTGATAATTAATGACGAAATCAAGGAGTATAGAGTTAATATGATTTAACACCTAGAGAAGGTTAAAATTTTTTAGAGGGCAGGAGGGAGATAAGTATGAAATTAAATTCAATAAAGTTCAAATTGATTCTATTTATTTTTGGACTAACAATTTTACTGTTTAGTGCTAATATAGCTATCAGTACAATCAGCTTTAATTCTTATTCATATCATAACAATAAGACGGAAGTAATGAATGCTAATGAAACAATAAGCGAAAAAATTAAGGAATTGAAAAATGAGTCTTTAAGTATTGGAAGTCAATTGGCCTTAAATCCTAGAATAATAAAGGGAATTGAAAATAAAGATAACCAGGAGATTTTTAATGATTTAAAAGATATATTAAAAGATTTAGATGTAGAATTTGTTACAATAACTGATGAAAAAGGTAATGTAATTGTAAGATCTTATGAACCAGATAAAAAGGGAGATAGCATTTTAAATCAGGCAAATGTAAGAAATGCTCTTGCTGGTAAATTAAACTCCCAAGTTGAAAGTGGAACTCAGATTAAACTTGCAGCTAGAGCAGGTGCGCCAGCAAAGAACGAAAATGGAGATATTATTGGAGTTGTGTCTGTAGGATATAGATTAGATTCTAATAATATAGTAGATTATGTTAAAAGTAAATTCGGGTGCGATGCCACTATTTTTATGGGAGATGTAAGAGTTGCAACAAGTATAATGAAAGATGGCGAAAGAGTTGTTGGAACTAAACTTGATGAAAAAATTGCAAAAGTTGTTTTAAGTAATAATGCATATTCTGGGGAGGCCAATGTTTTAGGAAGTAAATTTGATGCTTACTATTCGCCAATTACTGGAGATAACAATGAGGCGGCTGGAGTTATATTTACAGGTAAAAGTAAAGCTGAAAGTCAGCTATTTATAAAAAAATTTGTTATAAATAATATTATATCTTCTATTATCGTGTTAATCTTGGTTGGGATAGCAATATATTTATACATAGATAAAAAGGTATCAAAACCATTAGCAAGTGCAGTGACGCACTTTAAACACTTATCAGAAGGTGATTTTACTAAAAAGACATTAGAAAAAGATTTAAAACGCAAAGATGAAATTGGAGATATGTCCAGAGGAATTGAGCATATGAGACAGGATTTAATAAATTTAATTAAGAAAATAATGAATAATTCACAAGATATGAGCGCAGCGAGTGAAGAATTATTTGCCACAGTTGAAGAATTTTCAGCAATGTCTCAAAATATTAATTCTGGAATTGGTAATATTAATTTTGGTATTCAAGAAACTAGCTCAGCGGCAGAAGAAATAAACGCTTCAGTAGAAGAAGTTGAGGCAAGTATTAATGTATTAACTAATAAGGCAGTAGAAGGAAGTAATAATGCAAGTGCTGCAAAAACTAGAGTAGAAGATATGCAAAATAGATCTTTGGAATCCATTAAAGAAATAGAAATGGTGTTTAGTGAAAAAGAAGAAAAAATACTTCAAGCAATAAAAGAAGGACAAGTAGTAGAAAATATAAAAGTTATGGCGGATACTATTGCAGAGATATCAGAGCAGACAAATCTATTAGCACTAAATGCAGCGATAGAGGCGGCAAGGGCTGGTGAACATGGAAAAGGATTCTCAGTAGTTGCTGAAGAAGTAAGAAGGCTTGCAGAACAATCTTCAGATGCTGTAGAATCTATAAAAAGTACAATTTTAAAAGTTCAAGATGCATTTAGAAATCTTTCAAACAATAGTGATGAGGTACTAACTTTCATGAAGGAAAGAGTAAATCCTAAGTTTCAAGATATGATTGAAATTGGAAAAGAAAATCATAAGGATGCAGAATTTGTAAGTAAAATGTCAAATGAAATAGCTGAAATGACTAAAGAAATTTCAAGTACAATGGAACAGGTTACTAAAGCGGTGGAGAGTATGGCTGATACAGCACAAAAATCTTCACAAGAAACTGATGAAATGGTAAACAATATTGATGAAGTTAATAGAGCAACAGATGAGATAGCAAAAACGGCTCAAGAACAAACACGCCTTGCTCAGGATTTAAATGAAATGATACAGAAGTTTCAAGTTTAGTATTGCCCCCCTTTATAGTATGCAGTTAAAATAATAAAACTGTTTCTATAAAGGGGGGATTTCGTTTTTTATAAACTTAAGATTTCGTAAGGTTTATTTATAATTCTTGTAAAGTCTATCTTCTACAATGAAATTATGACATTTGAAAGGAAGTAGAGGATATGAGAAAAGTATATAAAAAGATATCAGGATTTATAATAATAATGATAATAATTTGCGGATTTTGGTATATTGAAGGAAATACAAGTAATTATGGTTCAAATGATAAAGACAAGTTGTTTGAAGTAAACACGGCTAATGGAAGCGAAAAAATACTATTAGTAAATGAGAAGTATGGATTAAGTGGAAATTATGTACCAGAAGGATTAAGCATACCTAACATACCATTTTCAAATGGATCAGATGATGAAGAAAAACACGTAGCAGGAACTGTTGTAAAGCCATTAGAAGAGCTAGTAAATGCGGCTAAAAAAGACGGGATAATATTACTTGGTAATTCGGGTTATAGATCTTATAAGTCACAAGAAGATGTTTATGAAAATCGAGTGATATCTCAAGGGAAAAAGCTTGCAGATGCATATGTAGCTAAACCTGGATTTAGTGAGCATCAAACAGGGCTGTGCATTGATATTACTAATAAAAATGGATATTTTGCAAAGGGAACTAAGGAGGCAGATTGGCTTGCAAAAAATTGCTATAGATTTGGTTTTATTATAAGATATCCTTATGGAAAGAAAAGTGTAACAGGAATTGAATATGAACCATGGCATATTAGATATGTAGGTAAGGAAGCTGCTAAGTATATTCATGATAATGGAATTACATTAGAAGAATACTTACAAAAATAATTATAAAAATGGAGGAATAAATGAATAATATTCTTGTAGTAGATGATGAAAAAGAAATAAGAAATTTGCTAGAAATAAATCTTAGAAATGAAGGATACAATGTATTTAAGGCAAGTTGTGGAGAGGAAGCCTTAGATATTTTGGAGAAGGAAGAAATTCATTTGATAGTTTTAGATATAATGATGCCCCACATGGATGGTCTGGAGGTTTGCAGAAGGGTAAGGGAAAAGTATAACATACCAATTCTTATGCTAAGTGCAAAATCAGAAGATATGGATAAGATTCAAGGGATTATGACTGGTGCAGATGATTATGTATGCAAACCTTTTAACCAATTGGAACTTATAGTTAGAGTTAAGGCATTAATGAGAAGATCATATTTTTTAAATTTAAAAATGCAAGTTTCAGAGGATCTAATAAGAATTGAATCAATGGTTATAGATAAGAGTAAGCATAAGGTGACTATAGATGATAAAGAAGTAGATCTAACAGCTAGAGAGTTTGAAATATTATATCTGTTAGCGACAAATAGAGGAAGAGTTTTTAGCGCGGAGGATATTTTTGAAAAGGTATGGAAGGAAAGATATTATCAATCTAATAATACTGTTATGGTACATATGAGCAGATTAAGGGATAAAATAGAACATCATATGGAAGGAAATAAGATAATTCATACTATATGGGGAGTTGGATATAAAATTGAGAAATAAAAGATTTTATAAATATTGGCTGTCACCATTAGGTGAGATTGTAACCACGTTATTATTAACTTATATAAGTTTAATGGTAGTTAGTAGAATATTAATATATTTATATTTAAATACTAAAATTCAACTCATTAATTATATTTTTAAATTTCGAAGACTCATTGACTCTGTAATGTTTGAAGGTGCAACCTATGTGATTGCTGGAATTTCATTATTTGTAGGAGTATATTTACTCATTACTTATAGAAAAACTAAAAGTTTGGTAGCTATTATAGATCAAACTGAAATGATGGCGAGTGGTGATTTGGACAGATTAATAGAAGTTGATGGAGAAAATGATATTAGGAATTTAGCAGAAAATATTAATAATATCTCAAGGCAGCTTAAGGAGATAACAATAGTAGAAAGAAAAGCCCAACAAACTAAAAATGACCTGATAACTAATGTTTCTCATGATTTAAGGACTCCATTAACGTCTATAATAGGTTATTTGGAAATAATTGATGCTGATAAGTATAAAGATGAAGTAAGACTAAGATATTATGCTAATATAGCATTTGAAAAAGCAAAAGCATTGAATTTACTTATTAATGACTTGTTTGAACTCACTAAAATGCAAAATAACACCATTAATTTAGATAAAGTTGATATTAATTTAGTAGAATTATTAGGTCAGGTAGTTGCGTATTTCGAATATCAATTTAAAAATGCAGAAATGCAATCAAGAATCAACTTTTCTGAGGATAAGTTAATTGTAAATGCAGACGCAGGAAAACTAGTTAGAGCATTTGAAAATTTACTATCTAATGCAATTAAGTATGGCCGAGATGGTTTTTATGTTGATGTAATAACAAAAATGGAAGAGAATATGGCAGTAGTTCAAGTTATAAACTATGGTCAATCGATATCAGCAATAGATTTGCCATATATATTTGATAGATTCTATAGAGTAGAAAAATCAAGAAATAGCGATATAGGTGGTTCTGGATTAGGGCTAGCTATCACAAAAAATATTATAGAGTTGCATGAAGGGACGATAAAAGCCTATAGTGATGATAATAGAACTATTTTTGAAGTAAGATTACCAGTTAAATAAAGAGATTTCCTTACAAGTAACAAATTTAGAGTAGTTAGAAGACTTGACTCATATTTAGAATGCCATAAGTGCAGTATACTAATTTTTGAATTTGATATTAGATTATAAAGGAGGAAAATTCAAATGGAAATTAAATGGTATGGTCAATCATGTTTTATGATAACATCTAAAAATGGAACTAAAATATTAACAGATCCTTATAAAAAAATGTTAGGATATGAATTACCTGAAATTGAAGCCAATATAGTATCTACAAGTCATAATCACGGCGATCATAATAATATAAAGGCAGTAAAAGGTAATTTTATGCATATAAATGAGACAGGTGGATTTTCAAAAGATGGGATTGAGATAAAGGGTGTACAGACATTTCATGATAAAGCTTCAGGAGCTAAGAGAGGTAAAAATACTATATATAACTTTAAAGTTGATGGAATAAATGTTTGTCATTGCGGGGATCTTGGACATACTCTAGATTCTAATTTTGTGAAGGAAATAGGCAATGTAGACATACTGCTTCTTCCTGTTGGCGGGAGAGCTACAATAGATGCTGTTGATGCAGTTAATGTAATGAAGCAGTTAAACCCTATAGTGGTTGTACCTATGCACTACAGAACGAAAGCATTGGGGATATTTGGTTTCATATTTGCCAAGGTTGATAAATTTATATCAGCTTCAGGATTAAAAGCAAAAGAGTATTCAGAACTGGGATTAACTAAGGAAAATATTAAAGAGTACTCAGGGATTGCTGTGCTTAAATATAATTAGGATTTGCTATATTTTATTAAATGTCATGTTAGAGTGATATAGTTTTTTTTCAAAATGCCAGTTAGTTCTAAGCATTTGTATCATATTAATACTAAAACACATGTGGAGACGGTTGTGATGATACATAAGAAATAGCCTGATATCAAATGGTTTGGAGGCTTTTAAGTGAATGTTGAAGTGTGTTTTATGTTCCCTCAAACTGTTGTTTGAGGGATTTTTGCTTCAGGTGGCTAACAAATACGCAGAACTAAGGATATTTGCGTTAAGGTATAGGTTTTGCGTATTTGTTTATGTTGATAGAGGAAAGATTAACCGTTAATCAAAAATAAATCGTATATCATTTTTGCCATGTCTTCATCACTTTCCTTCATACCGTTTTTAGTCCATTCTATTAATACTTTATAAAGACCTCCGGATACAAATTCAACACTATACTTATCTATTTCAGGAGAATGTAATTTCTTACATTCAAAATCCTTGGAAAATGAATGGAAAAATTTAACATACCTATCAAATATTAAATTGGTCAAATTTGCATTAATTAGATTTGTAATTAACTTTTTATGTTTTCTGAAGTAAGCAAAATACAAGCATACACTATCAAAGTTATTGTTTTTTTCGTGACTTGATATTTGTAAAGAATACTCTTCGAAAAGTTCATCAAGATAAGTTGTTATAATATCTTCCATTGAATTATAATTTCTGTAAAAGGACATTCGAGAAACACCAGCTTTTTTAGTTAGTTCAGTTATTGAGATATCTCTAAAATACTTATTCTCCATTAAAATCATAAGTGCTGTAAAAATACTTTCCTTTATTATCTTATTTTGCGAATTAATCTTTTTATTTACCATGAACAATATCTCCTCATTTGTCACACTTGATGTTTGTACTATTGTAGTGTTTTAATTATTTTATTATACTATATTAAGAGACGTGTTACAATTGTAACAAAATTGAGGAGGTATTGTATGAAGGTATTATATTTCACAGCAACTGGTAATAATTTATATGTAGCAAAGCAATTTGGAGAAGAGTACTATTCAATTCCTAAGTTATTAAAAGAAGGTCAATTTGATTTTGAAGATGAAAAAATAGGTATTATTTTTCCAGTTTATTCTTTTGGTGTTCCTAAAATAGTTGAGGAATTTCTAAATAAAGCAGTCTTGAATAGTAGCTATGTTTTTGCAATTGCATCATATGGATCTTTCTCAGGGGCGACAACAAGACACCTCTTAAAAATAGGAAAAAGGAATGGAATTGAGTTTTCATATATTAATGAAATATGTATGGTTAACAATTATATTCCAGATTATGATATGGATAAGCAAGTAAAGGAACAACACAAAAAGAATATAGATGGGAATCTTAAGAGGATAGTTGAAGAGGTAAAAGAAGGAAAGAAATATATAAATAAACATTCCATTGTTAGGGAACTAGCCAGGTTATTGGCTAAAAAAGTACATGATAAACCATTTGAAAAAAATTTCACTGTAGATAGCAACTGCAATAGTTGTGGAACCTGTGAGAAAGTATGCCCTGTAGAGAATATAAAAGTAGATAAGATACCATTGTTTATGAGTAATTGTCAACAGTGTTTAGCCTGTGTACATCACTGTCCAAAGAGGGCTATAAGTATTAGAAATGAAAAAAGTAAGGCAAGGTTTATTAATCAGAATGTTTCATTGAAGGAAATAATAGATGGAAATAAATAATTCTATAACCTATTCACCATTGCCAACATCATAATAACAACTGCAATAAGTGGGTTGGTTACTTTTAAAGCTCCTATTGCCTTAGGAATATATTTTATAACCACAAGCTTATTCTCATTTGTTGAAGAAGTAGTTTTTAGACTATATGCTAAAAGAAGAGGTTTGGCAGTTTAAAAAATTATGTTTGATACTATTAAGTAAAATTTATTTTAAACTTATAATTATAGAGAAATTCAGAAGGTAACTGAGTCTAAATTAGATTTAGTTACCTTTAATAATTTATAATATATATGTTGCAATTAAATTTCTAAATTTTAGTCTTAATTGAGTGCTTGGCTTAATGGAGATTTAAATGTAAATTTATTATTACAACATATATAGCAACCAAATTTTTAATGTTTTCTTTACATAAGTCTGAAATATATAATGCTAAAGAATAGAATAGTATAAATTCCATTTTTAAGGTTTAATCCTTTTGGTGAATTTTATATAGTAGTTGATCAGAGCAGTTTCTTAGAAAGTATAGAAACTGCTTTTTTTGCTGCATGGATATAGTAAAAAAATTTACAGTAGTTTATAAATAGTTTAACATTGATTTGCTTCTATTTTAACTTTCTATCCTATACTATGGTTATAAGAGATTGTGATATGAGGAGTGACGAAAATGAAAATAGGGCTTTTTACGGACACGTATTATCCACAAATTAACGGGGTAGCAACTTCTGTATTGATGTTAAAAAGGAATCTTGAAATGAGAGGTCATAAAGTTTATGTGTTTACAACCACAGATCCTAAGGCAGATAGTGAAGAAAAAAATGTATATAGAGTGCCAAGTATTCCTTTTATTAGCGCTAGGCGTGTTGGAATGTTCTATAATCCACGTTTATCCAAATTTATTAAGAAGCTAGGGCTTGACGTGATTCATACTCATACAGAATTTTCGCTTGGTATTTTTGGGAGAGCTATGGCTAAGGAATTAAATATTCCTTTTGTGCACACTTATCATACTATATATGAAGATTATACTCACTATATAGCAAAACTTGAAGTATTTGATCCGATTGCAAAAATAGCAGTAAGGAAATTAAGTATTAAATTTTGCAGCTCAGCAGACAAAGTTATTGTGCCAACAGGAAAAGTGAAGGAGTTACTTCTATCGTATAAGTTAAAAAAGGATATTTCTATTATTCCTACTGGAATAGAGCTTAATAAGTTCTCTAAACAAAATTACAATCTTAAAATGGTACAAGAATTACGCATAAACTTAGGAATTAAAGAAAAAGATAAGATTTTACTTTATATTGGCAGGATATCAAAAGAAAAAAATATTGATGAAATCTTAATTGCTATGAAATCTTATTTTAGTGATAGAGAAGATGTTAAGTTTATTCTTATTGGTGATGGACCAGAGAAGAGTGTTTTGGAGAATAAGGCAAAGGAATTAGGAATAGGCAATAAGGTGATTTTTGCAGGGGAAAGACCATGGAATGAAATCAATCTGTATTATCAAATAGGTGAGGTTTTTGTAAGTGCATCTCAAAGCGAAACTCAAGGTCTTACTTATATTGAGGCCCTAGCATCAGGGCTGCCTGTAGTAGCAAAAGCAGATAAATGCTTGGAGGGGGTATTGAAAGATAATATAAATGGATACATGTTTTATAATCAAGAAGATCTTATTATAAAGTTAGATTCAATTCTTTATAATGAGCTAAAAAGAGAAAGATTATCTGCTAGTGCTATGGAATCAACAAGAAAATTTTCATCTGAACATTTTGCATACACCGTAGAACAAGTCTATAAAGATATGCTTATAAGGCAAAACCAATATGAAAAAGTTTCTATATAGAAATTTTAGCAATATATTCATAGTTTTTTAGAATCAAAGTATTTATAATTTCGGTAAGGTATAACATAAGTCTGAATTATATATTGGGTATCTATAAATAGCTTTTTAACTAAAAATTAATAATAGATTGGAGAATTTTATTATGAAAGTTAGAACTCATGTTAAACTGGCGGAACTTGCACTTAGTAATAATATTAAAATGATACCTCAAGGATTTTCAAATTTTATGTTTAAATTCGGTTTAGTTATGGTTGATCAAAGTTGGCATGTCAAGACCCACCCTCATTATAGGCAGAAATCCTTTGACTATGTGCTAAAGAAGATAGAAAAGCTTATTTCAGCTAAAAATTTCAATGCATATTCTTCACTGGAATTAGGAATAATTATTCACTATTTATGTGATTTTTGTTGCAATGCTCATAAGTCTGGATCAGTGGGGAATATCGCAGCTCATATTAAATATGAACGTGATTTGCAAAAATATTTATTAGAAAACTTTCAGGTATTAAAGGATAAGTTTAAAAATCCTCTAAATAATAAAAGAGCTAATAAAAATTGCCTGTCATCAATAAAAGCATCAATTGAAAATATTTTAGATAATTACGCAAAAGGAGAAGCGTCATATTTACTAGATATTAAGCATTGTGTTGAAATAACATTTATGGTTTGCTCTTATGTTTTTAATTTAAATTTAAGTGTAGTGAAGAATTTTAAATTTGCAGCGAAACAATTGCAAACTTAGATTTAAAGCTTAAAATCAGATGGAAATAAATACGCAGAAGGAAAGTGGCTTTTGCGTATTTATTAAGGAAATGTGCGAAACTGATCTACACAGTAAATTGATAATGTAAAGTATCTTTTATGATTGAGCTGTCAATTAAGATGTATTATTCATTTGATAGAATATATTTTTTGTTTAAGCTTTTCTAATGTAGAAGGTGAAGCAGTATAAATCATCAATTTAAAATCAGGACAGTTTGATACTTGCAAATTCACATGTTCAAATTCCAATTCTCCAATCTCAGGGTGATTCCATAATTTATGACAATCAGTAACAGTTTTAACTTCATAACGAGGCCACCACTTGCTGAAGAATTCATTTTCTTGCTTAAATTTCTCAATCATTTCATTTAATCTTGCATCCTGGGGATACCTAGCACAATCTGCTCTAAATCTTGCAATCATGATTTTAGCTCGTTCTTCCCAATCTGGATTAATTTCTTTTTTGAATGGATCAATTAAAAATTGATGTAATATGTTTGGTTTTGAATCTATGCTGGTAGAATATGAAGGAAATCGAAATAAAAATTCTGCTGCACGATTCCATAATAATACATCCCAGTATTTATCCATTATATATGCAGGATTAGGTTCTAATGCGAAAACAGTTCTTTCTAATCCTGTACTAATTTTTTTATAAATTTTTGATTCTTCTATCTCATCAGATTTAGATAATAAAAAAAGATATCGGCGTTCATCTTCGGATAATCTTAAGGCAGTAGCCAAGCTTTCCAATATTTGATAAGAAGGGTGTACATCTTTTCCTTGTTCTATAGATGTGTACCAAGAAACTCCCACATTAGCAAGCTGAGCCACTTCTTCACGACGAAGTCCAGGCGTGCGGCGACGTCCATGTGAAGGTAATCCAACCTGCTCTGGAGTAAGGCGTTCTCTAATTGCACGCAAAAATTCACCTAACGACTGCTGTAATGTAATTTCTTTCATTTATTTTCCTCCTCCTATCCTACTACTCTCAATCGTAGGATAACCACAATATGGTTGAATTATTTTAACTCTGATATATTAGCAATATAACATAAAAATAACTGATGAACAAAACTATTTAGATTGGAGTGAATTAATTTATGAAAATATTTGTAACAGGGGCAACAGGTAAGGTTGGAAGTCGATTTGTACCGTATTTACTTAAGCAAGGCCATGAAGTTCGTATTCTTGTAAGAAACTTAGAAGGTGTATCCACTTTAAAAGAACAGGGGGCAGAAGTAGTATTAGGAGATCTTTTAGATAATGAAAATCTAATCGAAGCCGTACGAGGTGTTGATGCTGTTGTACATATAGCAGCTCAATTTAGAGGTGGTATTAGTGAAGAAATGGCTAAAGCCATCAATATAGATGCAACTATTACACTCGCTAAAGCAGCATTAGATGCAGGTGTCACAAGATTTGTTTTTACAAGCACGGGCAATGTATATAACAATTCTCTAGTAAATAGACCATGCAGAGAAGATGATGTTCTTACAGCAACGGCATTATATCCTAAAACAAAAATGGCTGCAGAAGAAGCTCTACTTAGGTTATATAGTGAACAAGGACTAGATATTCGTATTATGAGACTAGGATTTGTTTATGGTGATAATGACCCACACATTCAAGAAATTTTACCGTTTCTAAGTAACTGGAACCCTTCAAAAGCGATGTCAGTAGTGCATCACCAAGATGTCAGTCAAGCATTACTGATCGCTGCTAGTACACCAGGTATTGGAGGTCGCATATATAATGTTGCTGATGATAATCCTATTACTGTAAGTGAATTTTATAAGCTACAAGGTGAATCAGAGCAGGTACCTCCAAATGGTGGGTGGCCAAGTTTTAACCAATGGGATATGATATTAGATACATCGCGTATTAAAAGTGAACTAAATTTCAATACTAAATATCCTTCTCTTTATATTGCTAGAGATATGGGTGCATTATAGTTGTGATTTGAAAAAGTGGTATATTAAAATGTATGTAAACAATGATTATAATATTAGTTCTTTATAAAAAATCATGGCAAAATTATCAATGTCATAATTCTAATTAAATTATTTTTTATTGTAAATTGTTTATATATGAAAATTAAGAAAAAATAGTCGTATCAAAGCCTTTAGTACATGACTTTGTAGAAGTTACTGCTAGCTAAAGACTCATTGATATGACTATTTTTTTGTTTAATGATTTAGAGCTTGCCTTAAAGCTACATCAATTATACATCTTAATAAGAAAAATTCTAGTTTATAAATAGTTTAACTGTTGTCTTCAAATTTTCTTATTCTATCAGCAACTAATTGAGGAGGTAAATGGAAGTAGAATTATGTATAAGAGCATAAAGTACTATTTTTTTATACATAATTCTCTTACACTTATAGCTGTAAGTACAATTAATCCTCCTATAAAGGCATAAGTTCCTGGTATTTCACCAGTGAATAAAAAGACCCAAAATGGATTGAGCAGAGGTTCTAGGACAGGAATTAGAATTGCTTCAATAGGAGAAACCTGCTTAACAGCTAATGTATAAAATATATAAGAAATTCCTAATTGGAATATTCCCAAGATTAATAATCCTAAAATGCTATTTAAGTTTGGAACTGATTGAAAGAAAAAAGGTATAGCTATAATAAATGTAATTATATTTCCAAGAAAAGTAATTTCAACAGGAGAACCATCTTTTATAAGTTTTAGAAATATAACAGTTCCAGCCATTGAAATACCACTGAGTATTGCAATAAAATTTCCTATAATATTGCCACGTCCTAAATCTCCTATAAAGAATAAAATCATTCCAAGTATAACAAAAATAATTACGACCAAATCAGATTTTTTAATCTTTTCCTTTAGGAAGAACTTTGAAAATAATAATACCCATATAGGCGCTGTAAACTGTAGAAGTATAGCGTTTGCAGATGTTGTGAGTTTGTTAGCAGTAACAAAAAATATGAGAAGGGATGAATACGTGCATGCGCCTAATAGCTTTGTCTTTCCTAAGTGTATTACTGGCTTTTTTAAGTATAATAACATAACTATTGCAGCTATACCGCTACGTGCTCCGGCAATAGCAATAGGATTCCAATTTACTAATTTGATAAATAGGCCTCCGATACTCCATAAAATTGATGCAATTACAAGATATAATATTGCTTTTTTTTGATACTTTTCCATACTTAACTCCTTTATGTTTGTTGTAATTTTATTAAAAGATAGATTAAATAGTATATATTGAAATTAAATGAGTAATTAATTTACAATTTATTATTCATTAACTATATAATGGAATTATAAGAATTTAGAGTATGCAGTACAATCTTTAAAAAAGCATTTTGTACCGGTATAAAAGTGTTAAGATGCTTGGGAAATTAAGATAAATAGAAAGGATACGATTATGAAAAAGAAATATGAAATTATCATAGAATATATTGAGGAACTTGCAGAAAGAAATGAATTAAAGCAAGGACAAAGGTTACCGCCAATAAGAACTTTGGTTGATAAGTTTGAATGTAATAAGTCCACAATAATAAGAGCTTATAAAGAACTTGAAATGAATCATAGAATATACTCTATTCCTAAGAGTGGATATTACCTTGTGGAAAATAATTCTGAAGAGAATGATGAAAATGGCATTATTGATTTTTCTTTAGTAGTTCCTGATTCTAGATTACTTCCGTATAAGGAATTTAATCATTGTATAAATAGAGCGGTTGAGTTATATAAGAATGACTTGTTTATATATGGTGATACTGAAGGATTTAAATCTTTAAGAGCATCATTGGTTAACTTCTTTTCTGAATATCAAATATTCACCTCCATGGACAAAATATGTATTACATCAGGTTCACAACAGGCAATAAGCATTCTTTCAAAAATGTCTTTTCCAAATGGGAAAAAGAATATTTTAGTTGAGCAGCCAACATATAGTTTGATACACAAATTGGTAGAGATTAATGGAGAAAGATTAATAGGAATAAACAGAGATTTTAATGGCATAAATTTGGAACAACTAGAGAATATATTTAAAAATCAAGATATAAAGTTTTTCTATACAATCCCAAGATTACATAACCCTTTAGGGACAAGTTATTCGGAAAAAGATAAGAGATGTATTGCAGAGTTAGCTGAAAAATATGATGTTTACATTGTTGAAGATGATTATTTAGCTGATTTAGATAAAAACAAAAAATCATTACCAATTTATTATTATGATATATGGGAACGGGTTATATATTTAAAAAGCTTTTCTAAAACATTTATGCCTGGAATAAGGCTAGGAGCAGTATTACTTCAAGAAAAATTAAAAAGTGAATTTTTGAAACATAAGAGATATTATGATTTAAGTACATCAGCATTAGAACAAGGAGCTTTAGAAATTTATATTAATAGTGGGATGTATAAAAAGCATATTCAAAAAATCCAATTTGCATATATGAAAAAAATGAATTATTTAAAGGATTGCTTAAAAAACATAGATACAGAGAGAGTGGAACTATTTATTCCAGATACAGGATTTTTTATATGGATGCAGTTTACTAAGCATATTGATATGGAAACGCTAAATAAAAGATTAAATGAAAAAATGATTTATATAGCAGAGGGAAAGGCGTTTTTTATAGATAATAGTTCAAGAATAAGCTGTTTTAGATTGTGCATATCTAAACTTACAAAAGACAAGATAAAGTTAGGACTTCAGATATTATTTGAAGAGATACACAAATTGATTTAGTATATTATTAATTTAAGTATCAGAGGAGAGCCAAATCCATATAGAGGAGGTTCTCTTAATTTTTGCAGATCATTAATGCATCTTATTTTATTTAAATTGCATCTTAAGCAAAATCTATGGTTTTAATTCATGTTTTCTAATAGAATGGAAATATAAAAAAACGGAGGTATTGGTTATGAAAATAGTTGTTTTAAATGGGAGTCCGAAGTTTGAGAAAAGTGTTACAATGCAATCAATGAAGTATTTGGAACAAAATTATGAAAAACATGAATTTCAGTATATCCATATTGTTAAAGAAGTAAAAAGTTATGAAGAAGATGCTGAAAAGTTAAAAGCTTTATGCACAAAGGTTCAGGAAGCAGATGCAGTTATATGGGCATTTCCACTATATCATGCTTTAGTGCATTCTAATTATAAGAGATTTATTGAACTTATATTTGAAAATAAATTTGAAAGCTATTTTAAGGATAAGTATACTGCTGCATTTTCTACATCTATTCATTATGCAGATATTCATGCACATAATTATATCAGGGCAATTTCTGAAGATTTAGGCATGAACTATGTAGAATATTTATCTCATGAGATGCAAGATTTAACTAAGGAAAATAGAAGAAAAGAGCTTAAAGTGTTTTTTGAAAATTTGCTTGATTTTGCAAATGAAGGTTTAACAACTAGTAAATTGTATAATTCAGTAAGTAAAAGTAACTTTAAATATAGTGGAGGAGTAACAGACAAAGTTATTGATACAAATAAAAAAATAATTATAATTACAGATGCAACTAAAGAAGATGCGAGTCTTAATGAGATGATTGACAAATATAAAAGTTGTATAAAAGGTTCTGTAGAGATTCTTAATCTTAATGATGTTGATATAAAAGGGCCATGTCTTGGCTGCTGCAAATGTGCTGCTGAAAATAAATGTGTTTATGATGGTAAAGATGGTTATAGGGAGTTTTTAGACCATATTATTAATAATGCAGATATCATAATTTTTTCAGGAAGTATAAAAGATAGATATTTATCTTCACGTTTTAAGCTTATTTATGATAGAAGTTTTCGTTATAACCATGTTCCTATATTCAGAGGTAAACACATAGGATATATAATTTCAGGGAAATTAAGTGAAAATCAAAATTTAAGACAGATACTAGAGTTTCATACACAAGGAGGCAATTTAATAGGATTTGTCACTGATGAAGCTGAAGATAACTCTCTTATAGATAATCAAATATATGCGTTGGCTAAAATGAGTATAAATTATGCTGAAAGAAACTACTTCAAGCCTGAAACCTTTTTAAATATAGCTGGAAGTAAATTATTTGCAGATGCATTGGAAGGAGAACTAGGAGCTATTTTTATAGAAGACTATAAATATTATAAGAAAAATAAGCTGATTAAAAAAGTTCCATTAAAAGAAAAAGCTCAAGGGAAAGTAATGAGATACCTTATGAAAAGAAAAAAATTCAAGGAGCATGTACAGAAAAATATGGTTGATTTCATGATCACAGGCCATAAGAAGGCACTTGAGAAAGATACAGGAAAGAATAATGGGTAGCAGTTTAAAAGCATTTTTAAATGTAACCCTAAGCTTTCTGCCTTTAATGCTTTTTTGGAGTATTTCGAGTAATTTATGCCTTGTTTTAGGATTTGCTTCTATACTGATGCTTTTTATAAGAGATATAATTAATAAGAATATAGGAATTATGTCAAGCGTTCTAGTAGCTTATTTTGCTATTTCTAATATATTGTATTTTTATTTAGGAATTAATTCTGTTATGGAATATAAATATTTAACTTCATATACGGTATTAGCTTTAACGGGTTTCATTTCAATTATGATGGGAAGACCTTATACAATGTATGATGCTAGAAGAGGATATGAAAAGGAATTTGGAAAATCTTCTTTATTTATAGAAGTTAATATAGTAATAACAAAAATATGGGCTACAATTTATTTGATTAATGCTATTATAGAATTATCAGGGCACAATATTATGACTGTTATAATTATGAATGGGCTGGTGATTTTAGGAATTATGCTATCAATTATAATTCCAGGGGTATTGCCTGAAGTTTAAAGTAGGGGATGTGAAGGAAAATAACAAGTAAAAGATGCAATGGGAAATTCTTATATGCAGCATAACTGCTATTTTTAAGGTGTAAATTTTGTGTTAGACAAGGAGCTAAAGTTGCAGGATATTAGTGAGATTTATAGGCGAAGTATAACACAAAATAGACTAGCATACTGATTTGTTATTTTTTTGAACATCCTCGAGAGGATAGATTTTAAGTTTTTAATATATCCTTGTCAGAAAGGCATTGCTTAAAGTTTAAAGCAAAAGGGGAAATTACATGGAGTTAGATTTAATTTGCAGCGAAAATTTAAAAAGAATGCTGGAAGAAATCCTTACAAATCGCAAAATAAAGATTAATGAAAATGCTGATGTATGTTTAATTGAAAAAGGATTTGATTTAAAGAGCGGCAAAATAGGGATATACTTTGATATAGAAACCATAAATATTTTGATTGGTTATTTAGATTCTATTTCGGGCAGCAAAGAAGAAGTTAAAAATATAATCACAGGAAGATGTGACGAGGATGAGCTTAAAGTATTAAATTTTGATGAGATATATTATTTTGAGGCTATGGGAAATGAGGTCTTTTGCATGGCCAAGGATAAAAAGTATAAAGTAAAAGAAAAGCTTTATGAACTTGAAGAAAGATTGGAAGCAAAAGGTTTCATAAGAGTAAGTAAATGCTTTGTTGTAAATATAGTGAAAGTAGATAGAATAATTTCATGGTTTAACAGCAAGCTTATACTAAAGCTCATAGATATGGATGAAGAAGTATATGTCACAAGAAAATATCTAAATAACTTTAAGCAATATCTCGGATTGTGAGGTGTGTAAATAATGAAACAGAATTTAAAGGATTTTTTATTTAATCTTATTATATCCATGCTCCTTGGAATAGTTGTTGGAATGACTCAAATGATTGTTAAAAATATAAATGCAGGAATTATAGAAGAATTAATTATGTTTTCAATTATTGGAGGTGTTATTGGTACTATTTCTAGATTTGTTTTTATTTATCTAATTGGAATAAAACAAAAAAGTGCATTACTAGCTTTTGTTTGTGTATTTATAGTAATAGGGGGGATTTCCTGTTTACCATCTATTTACTACTATTTTGTATATAAAAAAATTGCTTCAATTATAGAGCTAATATCTATTTTAATAACTGCAGAATTTTTGGGGATGAGTTTTTGCTATTATTCATATAAAAGAAATTTAGAATTTAATTCAAAACTTATGAATAAAAAAAATCAGCTATTAAGAAAAAACTAAATATAAAATTGGGAGAGGTTGCAATATTCAGAGTGAAGTTGCGACCTCTCCAATTTTTTTGTTTGAAAGGCTTTATTTTATTTAAAGGTTAACCTAAAAGGCAAAGTATTATTTTTAAAAGTTTGAATTTTTTTCAAATGAGGATAATTTAAATTTAAGTTCCAAATAATAATTTAAAGATATGTTTATCGTTTTAAAGGAGATTTTTATTTATGAAAAAAATATTTACTTCAATTGTTATTGTAAATATTATTGGAATAATAATTGGATTTATGATAGCACCTAGGGAAACTATAATGGCAAATAGTTCAATAGAAAAAGATAGATTGGAAATGATAAAAGAAAAAGGAATAATAACTATTGCTGCACCATCAAAGGAAATTCCATTCTTTTGGATAAATGAAGAAACGAATGAGATGAGTGGAATTGATGCGGATATTATGAATGAAATTACACGGCGGCTTGGAATTAATAAAGTTGAAATTAAGGAAGTAACATTTGCAGATTTGTTAGATAAATTTAATGCTGATGATAGTATAGATATAGCAGTTGGTGGAATATTTATGACTCCTGAAAGTGAAAAAATAGTAGCGTTTACTAAGCCATTGTATAAAGAATCAGAAACTGTTATTGTACCAAGATTTTCAAAAATTAATTTTATGAGTGATTTAAAAAGTGCAGTAGTTGGAGTAGAAAAAGGAACAATATTTGAAGATCTAGCGAAAAAGTGGAAGGAAAATAACTTAATAAAAGATGTATTAAGTTTTGATAGTACAACTGATTTATTTAATGCTATAAGTAGCGGGAAAATTGATGCGGGTTTAGCTGATTCTATTATTATAAACTACTATATAAAGGAAAAAGATCCTTTGTTAAGGCAGCTAAAAGGCTATACGCCTGAATTACAAGGAGTAATGGGAATAGCAGTTAAAAAAGATGATGTTTTCTTATTAAACGCATTAAATAAAGCAATTAATGATATGAAAGCAGATGGTGCGTTATATTCTATTCTTGTAAAGAATGGATTAGATAAAAATAATATGATTAGTAACTGAGTACACAATTCTAAAATATTGTTAAGAATATATCTTCTTAACAATATTTATTCTTCAGAATATTAGAATATATATTCTGATATTCTAATATTCTGAAGAATATGCTTGTATAATGCGGGTTTGAGGATTATTTGCTTGAGAAAGCCCTAGGTTTTTACATAATTTTAAGATGGAAAAACAGATCTTTAGATTAGAAAAGAAAAATATTTGGGTGATAATAAAATTATAGCGTTTTTTTTATTGGCTAAAATGTAAATCATTAAGATCAAATTCTCATTACTTAGAACATGTAGATGGAAACTTAAAATATATTGATACTTAATTATTGATCATTTGAGTGTAGTTTGTTAACTTCATTTGTATATCTACTTACATATAAAGTATTTTTGTATCGTAGCCAATAATTCGTAAAATACCCTATGGTAACTAAAATGCATAGAAGCATATCAAAACCAATGAGTAGTTGATAGCTCTTACTGATATCAAAGGAAACACCTCCGATTAAGCTACCAATGATCCCGCCTGCTTGATGGAATAGAAGGAGACTTCCAATGAACTTTCCTTTTTCTTTTGTATTCTCGTTAGCAATTAACATTCCTCCTGGTACAGCACCTAGGTAAGTAAATCCGAAGAAGACTGCAAACACAATTGGCGACCATGGCGAATGTACAAACAAAATTATAAACGCTAAGATGCGTATCCCGTACAACAACGACATCGCTGTAAATTTATTGATACGATCCAAAAGATATCCGAAAATAAAGGAACCGATTATTTCCATAATTCCTAAGGTACTCATGGATACGGCAATCAAAGCAGGCTTTACGCTAGACAATTGATAAATAGCCACTAAATTCATTTCTACAGTACCCATATTAAACCCACATGTAAATAATGCAAAACCAATAAATAGAAATAATAACATATGAGAACCTTTGAAAAGCATTTTCACTTTTGGTTGTTCGGATTCTTTTGCTTTCTTCTGTGGATTTTGAGGATTCCGAATAAGAAACTGAATAACTGGCAATGCAACAAAAAGGCTGAGCAGGCAAGAAATCAGAAATGCGTCCTTCCATGTTAACCAAGTGTTCGAGATAAAAATTGGAGTGCAAACGGCGAGACCAATAGATGATGAGCTTGCCAGAAGTGCAGTAGCTTTTGCTCGATGATGTTGGAACCAGTCAAATATTAGAATATATGTGGCAGAGGCTCCTATACCGTAAAAACCTGATATGACTCCATATCCGATAAAAAACAAAGTAGAATTATGCCCCACAAAAACGATACTTGTCCCTAAGATACTAAACATTGTACTTAGTAGCATTAATTTCTTAGGTCCATAGCGGTCCGCAATCCATCCTCCTATTGGGGTGCATAATGCTGCAATTAGTAGGTTGGTTGACCATGCCATAGAAATCAAGCTTCTACTTATATTCAAATCTTGAGAAATTTGAACTTGATAAGTAGCCATAATGAAACGCAATAATGCGCCAATAAAGCCGATAATCCACAAAGCAGCCAAGCCGATCCAAGCATACTTACGTTCTTTAAACCATGTGTCGTTCATTTTCTTCACCTCATTTTAATATAATAAAAAGATACTGAACGATATCTTTTTTACTATGTTAACACAACCATTAAGAAAGTGCAAATTTATATTCATATTTCTGGTGTTGAGAATATTTTTTATTATTTATAATTATATAATTGGCATTTTGGATTAATAGATCAGGTTCATCCAAGAAATAAACCCTGGCTTGCAATAACTGTTTAAATTTTTGGAGATATGCTATAATAATTAAAAAAATAACATGTGCAATGAGGAGGAAATTACGAAGAATTACATTCCTTGGAGGATAGATACTATGACTAAAGGAGAAAATACACGCAAGTATATAATTAAGAAATCGGCTGAACTTTTTAACCAGCGAGGTTACGCAGGATCTTCGCTCTCTGATATTACTGAAGTAACTGGAATCAAGAGAGGGGGGATTTATCGTCACTTTGCATGTAAGGATGAGATTGCGCTTGAGGCATATGATTACGCAGTAGGAATTGTTAATGAAAAATTTACCGAAGCCGTAAATGAACAACAATCAGCGATTAATAAAATTCTAGCTATATTCAAGGTTTATGAACAAGTTGTTGAGTTTCCCCCTTTCAGTGGAGGATGTCCTGTATTAAACACGGCTATTGAAAGTGATGATACTCACTCTGAATTACGAAAAAAAGCCCAGCAAAGCCTTGAAAGGATGCTGCAATATATTAAGGAAATTCTTTATCAAGGTATACAGAACGGTGAGTTAAAGCCAAATCTTGATACCGACGCTCTTGCTACTTTCATTTTTTCCGCCTTAGAAGGTGGGATAATGCTAAGTAAACTTGAGGGGAATAATCGTCATATGCAATTTAATATTGAAAGTTTATCCAAGTATTTAGAACAATTTTCATTACAATCATCTTAGTTCTTTAATTCTAAATTGTAACGTTAGTGAATATGAATCAGAACCACCGGTTAAGCCGGTGGTTTCTTAGTTTTTTAGAAATTTATATTCCAGTAAAATCTGTGGACGAGGCACTCCTTGAGGGAATAACTTAAAAAAGGTTGATTGAATAGTTTTGGTATTTTAAACAGTGGAATCTGTTCATTAGGTATTACAAGTGCTTAATTAAATCTAAGAGTAAGTCTTTAAAGTAAAAAATGTTGACATGGAAGAAATAATATTATAATATGATATTACTTCCGAGGAAGTAATATTGGGGAGGAAATTAATATGGATATTGTTAATGAAATTATATTTTCACTAAAGGAAATACAAGAAAATAATGAAATAGATGTTCCTAATATAAAGAATAAACTTACTTTTTCACAAATTCATTGTATTGCAGCTATAGAATATATCGAAGATGCAAATATAACTAAGCTATCACAAGAATTAGGAATGACAACAGGTGCTATAACTAAAATGTGTAAAAAGTTATTAAACGAAGGCTATGTATCGAAGTATCAAAAGGAAGGGAATAATAAAGAAGTATATTATGATTTAACGGAATTAGGATTAAATGTGTCTGAAATTCATAAAAAAATTCATGAGAAATCATATAATAAGAAAAAAGATATTATAGCTCAATATAATGATGAGGAGAAAGCTACCATATTAAAATTTTTACATGACATGAATTCAGTGACAAAGGATACGTTTATAGAAATTGCAGAAAAATATATTAAAAGTGGTGATTAAGTCTAATAAAATATGAGGAGGATTTTATGAGTAATATTACTGTAGTTAGCTATATTTGGGGCATATTTTGGATTTACTGGATATTAGCAGCGATAAAAACTAGGTCAAATGTAAAAAAAGAATCAAGTGGTCAAGGGAACATACCAAGAGTAGTGCATTTAATATTAGTAATAGTCTCTTATGCCATTACCTTTTTTCAGTTTAAAAGTATATTCTTATGGAATAGGATATTACCTAGTTATGAATATGTTGACTATATAGGTATCGCAATTTTAATATTCTCTCTTTTATTTGCAATATGGGCTAGAATAGTATTAGGTAGAAATTGGAGTGGAGCCATTCAAAAAGTAGAGGAGCAAAGATTAGTTCGTAGTGGCCCATATAAATATATAAGAAATCCTATTTATACAGGAATAGTATGTGGCTTTTTTGGAACTTTTCTTACATTTGGAAGTTTAGCTTCTATTATTGGATTTTGTATCATTTTAATTACTTATATTATAAAAATAAATAGGGAACAAAGATTTTTAGTATTAGAATTTGGTAAAGAATATGAGAAATACATAAAAGAATCATGGGCGTTAATTCCACATATATTCTAAATTTATAATATTTATTACAGCGTGCTTAACTAAGTGAAATTATTAGGTTTAGTAAAGGTGTCATTATTAGAGACAACTGTATCCAAGGTAGGCATAAAAATTAGGTTTACAATTACTGTTAATAATGAGACTTTAAAAGATAAGCTATTGAGAGATTGTTATTATCTACAGTTCCAAAGTGTTTGCATTATTATATCAGAAAATTTTGAGTAATAGAAAATAAAGTTTAGAGGTGGAATTAGTGTCAATGGTTTATATTTTATTGATTTTTATAGTATTAAAGTTTTTAAGGATACTTAATGGGAAGAATAAAAGAATTAAGTTCCCTAATTTATGGTTGTTACCTATACTACTTATTCTAATGATTGTTGAAGACTATGCAAAAACATTAAGTTTTTCATTGAAAGAGATTATGATAATAATTATTTGTTCAATTATTGGTCTAGGAGTGGGAATAATTCGTGGAAGAACATTAAAATATAGTAAGGATGAAGCTAGAGGTGAGGTTTATTATAATGAATCGTATTTAAGTCTTGGAGTCTATGTTTTCCTTATCGTTGTAAAATCGGCTTTTAGATATATTGGCGGAAATATAACTAGCTTTATAGGTATAGGAATTCTCGCATTTGGGTGTGCTTCAATGGTAGGAAGAAGTTTATGGCTATCATATAAGTACTTTAAAATATTAGGGGATGTTCAATAGTTATTTTATGAAATTAGGAGTATCCAGTTCTTGAAATAAACAAATGAGAAATTATGTTTAAGGAAATGTATCAACTAAAGTCAGCTCAGACTAGAAAGTGGGGGACTTTTTATGTAAATGCATTTCTATGATAATATTTTAGACATTGTATGGGAGGATGACTCCAATAATGCATTATTAATATATTCTTAAATTAGAGTTAAGTCAGTAGCGAATCTTTCTTATCCATTTCCCATACTTCGTATATATCTTGGATTTAATCAGAAATCTGTTAAGGTGATTCCAGCAATATGATTTGAAAGCCTCTCATGAACAATTTCTGCCATCTTCTCGTCACTCTCTGTCATACCACTTTTGCACCAAATCATCAATACATTAAAAAATCCGCCTGCAATGAATCCAATATTATATTTTTCAAATTCAGGAGAGCAATCCATGGTGCATGTTATAGTTTTTGAGTATATATTAAGAAATTCAATAGATCGTTCAAGTATTAAGTGGGTTAATTTAGACCTTAGTAGGTTTTCAATAAATTTTTGATGTTGTCTAAAATAGTAAAAAAATAAACGTGTCATTTCATAATTACTTATTTCTTTATGATTTAAAAGGGTTGAATACTCTCTAAACATATCGTCTAGATGATCAATAAGGATATCTTCCATTATGCTGTAATTACGATAAAAAGCCATCCGTGATACACCAGCTTTTTGTGATACTTCTGTAATAGATATATTCTTGAAGTCCTTTTTCTCCATTAAAGACATAAGAGCACCTAAAATACTCTCTTTTGTAATCTTATTCTGTTCAGCATTGTATTTATTAGTCATAAACAATATTCCTCCTTTTGTAACAGCTAGCCTATATTCACTTGAATTATTTATGTTATCAAATTATACTATAGTCCATAAGGAGTTACAAGTGAAACATCTGAAAGGAGCGCATTATGAAAATATTTTATTTTACAGGAACTGGCAACAATTTATATGTGGCAAAGAGAATTGTAGGAGAAAGTTATTCTATTCCTAAGTTAATGAAACTAGGACAGTTTGAGTTTGAAGATGAAAAGATTGGTATTGTATTTCCGAGTTATTATGGAGGAGTTCCTAAAATTGTTGAGGAGTTTCTAAATAAAGTTGAACTAAAAAGTAAATATATTTTTGCCGTAGTGTCTTTTGGATCTTTTTCAGGAGCAGTCATACCTGAGCTTTTAGAAATTGGAAAAAGAAATCAAATCCAGTTTTCATACATTAATGAAATACTTATGGTTGACAATTACCTTCCAGTGTTTGATATGGCTAAAGAGATAAAAAAAGAGCCGAAGAAGAATATAGAAGAAAGTCTTGCACAAATAATCAATGATATCCAAGTTAAAAAAATATATATCAAGAGACATTCTGCAGTTATAAAATGTATTGAAGCAATAATAAAAAAGTTTCATTCTAAGACTAAGGCTAATGCTAAATATGATAAGAATTTCTATGTAGAAGATACCTGTAATAGCTGCAAAGTTTGTAAGAAAGTTTGTCCAGTAAATAATATTAATGTAGATACTAAACCTGTTTATAAAGGAAATTGTGAGCAGTGTTTAGCCTGTATTAATCATTGTCCACAGAATGATATACGGCTTAAGCAAGAAAAAAGTAAAGCTAGATTTATTAATCAAAATGTTAAATTGAAGGAAATAATAGAGGCAAATAATTGATCTATTTTAAGAGGTTAAGAAAATGTTTAATTAAAAGGGAAAAGTTATCTTGGTTACAGAAGCGTCATCTGGTATTGGAAAAGCATATGCAGAAGAATTGGCTTCAAAGGGATGACGTTATATTAAGATCAAGATCAAAAGAGAAATTAGTATAAACCTATTTAGTGAAGTGTTTTAGGCAGAAAATTGTAGGCTAGGGTAGGGGCTCTTGTGTTGTGCCAGGTAACTTTTCTTTCCAGCATGTAATGTGCGAAAATATAGGTATGATTAAGTATGTAAATAATTCTTGACCGATCGTTCTCAAAATGCTAATATTAATTGTATAAAGGAGGGAACTTGATGGGACGAAGCAGAGAATTTGATGAAAATGTAGTTCTTCAGAAAGCTATGGAATTATTTTGGAAGCAAGGCTACGAAAAGACATCTTTAAATGATTTAGTAGAGCATATGGGAATACATCGTAGAAGTTTATATGATACCTTCGGTGATAAACACACATTATTCTTAAGAACTGTAGATTTTTATGCAGAATTAATAAAAAATAAAATGCAGGCTGGAATTTCACATGCAGAAACAGCAAAACAAGCTATAAAATTTATATTTGATTTTACAATCCAAGGATATGAAGATAAACAATGGGGTTGCTTAATTGTAAATTCAGCAACAGAGATGGCTCTTAGGGATAAAGAGATAGAAGAAAAAATTGAAAAGATATTTATGCAAACAGAACAACTACTTGCTGATCTTGTTCGAAAAGGCATGGAGACAGGTGAATTTTCTTGCAAGTATGATCCAGAAGTTTTATCAGAAATACTTCAAAATACATTGCTTGGAATTCGTGTGCAGTTAAGAATGTCAGCGAGCAAAGAAAAATTACATCGTATAGCAGATTTTTTTATGGATTTATTAAATAGTTAATTCTTTTATGCTAATTAGAATGAACGTTCTCAAAACTGTTTATGTTCCGCTGAGCCCTTTTGCATATTAGAAGAGTATAGACACTATTCAAACCAATAATATAAGAAATTTAGTGAATAAAGAAAAGTGAATAATATTGTAGATTTTTTGAATACATAATTTTTTTAGATCAATTAGAATGATTGTTCTCAAAAAGATACTAAGCATGGCTAAAGGAGGTGATAATGAGAGTGATACATTTGTGGAAAAGTAATGGACATGAGTTAAAATGAAAAATTAATGGAAAGAAGCAAGTTTTGGAAAAATTTTTTAACATGTATTATAAATTAAATAAAAATTAAGTGTATTCGTATCATTATGCGAGTGCAAAAATTAATAAGGAGTGAATAAAAATGAGCTTAATAACTGTAAGTAAAGAAAAATGTATAAAATGTGGAATGTGCGTGGTGGAATGTCCAACAGGAGTATTAAAACTAGAAGCGGATGGCCCAAAAGAAGTCAATCCTAATGCATGCATAGAATGTGGTCATTGTGTGGCTGTATGTCCAAAAGAGGCTATAGATAATAAGAAATCTCCATTAGCTATGCAAAGTGAGATAGGAGAAATCAAAAGGCTAAATCCAGAAGAAGTAAAGAATTTTATTAGATCACGAAGATCTATTCGTTCATATAAGAATATACCAGTTGAAAGAGAAAAGTTATTGGAACTTGTTGATGTTGCACATTTGGCCCCAACAGCAAGTAATTCACAAGGTATATCATATCTAATAGTAGACGATAAAAAAACAATTGAATTAGCAGTTGAGGAATGCATTAATTGGTTTGAAAATAATGAAACTTTGAGCAAGGTATTAGCAGGAATGATTAGTGGCTACAAGAATACTAAAGTTGACACTATCTTAAGAGATGCACCTAGTATAATTATAACTTTGGCTGATGAAGATTTTCGTAATGGTAGAGAAAATTCAATTCTTTCATTATCGTATCTTGAATTGTATGCTCCATCTCTTGGACTTGGATCATGTTGGGCAGGAGTATTTGAAATTTGTGCTCGTGGTGATAATTCACCAATGTACAGGATTTTTAACATTCCAGAGAAAAAGAAAATAACAGGAGTTGTAATGGTAGGATATCCTAAACATAGCTTTAAAAGATTTACAGAAAGACAACCGCTATCAGCTTCCTTTTTTGAAAACTAAATTATTAAATAGACCAAATAAGTGAAATTAGTTTTATTTCCTTTGGTTATATTTGTCATTATTCAAAAAGGATAAAAGAGCAATAACAAATTTGTTATTGCTCTTTTATATCAAGTTTGTTTGTTGAAATAATCTTTAATGCTCATAACTATAAATTAAATTATACAAGCTGAGAAGTAAGTTCTTCTATAATAGAAGGATTGAAAGGTCTGTCAATAAGAGCTGTACCTTTATTTAAAACAACATTTCTTTCACTAAAGCTTTCCTTATCTTCTCTATATAGAATTCCAGTTGGAATCTTATCTCCAAACTCCATAGCTTTTTCTAGTGCAGCAAGTTTATTGCTAGGGTCGTAATTTTCATCTAAAGAATAAACTCTATTTTTATAGAAGGAGAAAGTGTTAATATGATTAAAAGTTACGCAAGGTTGAAAAATATCCACCATAGCATATCCTTTATAAGAAATTGCTTCCTTCATAATTGAAACAAGCTGATCCATATCTCCACTAAAGGCTCTGGCAACAAAGCCTGCTCCAAGTGTTATAGCTAAAGCTACAGGATTTAATGGGGCATTGATATTTCCAGTAGTTTGAGCCCCAGTTACTAGACCTATTCCAGAAGTAGGAGAGGCTTGACCTTTTGTAAGACCATATATTTGGTTATCATGAACAAAATGAGTTATATTGGTGTTCCTTCTTATATTATGGATAAAATGATTTCCACCTTCTCCATAGGTATCACCATCACCAGAATCTACTATAACTGTTAGCTTATCATTTGCCATTTTAGCAGCAACTGCAGCAGGTATTGCTCTACCGTGTAAACCACAGAAACTATTAGCACTTATATATTGAGGCAACTTAGCGGCTTGGCCAATTCCTGCAACCATTAAAACTTCATAAGGGTCCTTTCCTAATTCAGTTAACGCTCTTTTTAAACTTTCTAATATATTAAAATTACCACAGCCTGGGCACCAAGCTGTTTCGTAAGTATGAAATTGTTCACTCATATCCTAAACCTCCTTTATAATTCTATCTACAATTTCATTTGCAGATATTTGTCTACCATCATATTTCAAAATTTTATAATCGCAGTTTATTCCTGTTTGTTCTCTTATAAGATCCGCTAATTGACCAGTAGCATTTTGTTCTATATCAATAATTTTTTTAGCCACTTTAGCCTTTTCATTAAGTTTTTTTTGAGGTAATGGATACACATCTCCAAATAAAAGGGCTCCAAAACTGCCAACATTTCTTCCATTTAACAATTTTACTGCTTCCTTTATAACACCATAGGTAGATCCCCAGCCTAGAAGCAAATTATCACAATTTTCATCACCAAAAAATTCTGGCTCTTCTAAATCAAGTTTTAAATTACTAAGTTTTCTCATACGCTTATCCATCATTTCATTTCTTACTTCTGCAGATTCAGTAATCTTACCCATTTCATCATGTTCATCACTATCTGCTGTTACAAAGTTTTTTGTTTTTCCTGGAATAAGTCTTGGAGATACACCATCTTCAGTTATTTTATATCTTAAATATTCTCCATCTTTTATATTTACTTCAGCAGGTTTATAAACTTTAACTCTATTTAAATCGAAAGGCTTAACAGAAGCTATACCATCACCTAAGTATTGGTCACTTAAGAGTATTACTGGAATTTGGTATTTCTCTGCCATGTTGAAAGCCCTAATAGTCTGATAAAATGCATCTTCAATCGTACGTATTGCTATAACCATTCTTGGAAATTCACCTTGTGATGCAGAAATGACAAACTTAAGATCGCTTTGTTCTGTTCTAGTTGGAAGTCCAGTAGTAGGGCCTGGTCTTTGAACATCAACGACTACTAAAGGTATTTCGGCCATACCAGATAGTCCAAGGGCCTCAACCTTTAAGCAAAATCCTCCTCCAGAAGTTCCGGTCATAGCTCTTGCGCCTGCAAAAGAAGCTCCTATAGCCATATTTATTGCTGCGATTTCATCCTCTGCTTGCTCAACTAGCACATCTGCTTTTTGTGAAATCGATGCGAGATATTCTAGAATTGATGTAGAAGGAGACATAGGATAAGCGGAATAGAATTTTAATCCTGCAGCTATAGCTCCTAAAGCTAAAGAAGTATTACCGTTTAATATCAAATAATCTGAGAAGCTCCCAGGTTGAGAGCTAAATTTAGATTCTACACTATCGTAACCTATCAAAGCAGCTTTAATATTAACTTCTAAAAATCTTTCTTTTACTGATGATTTTAGAGATTCTTCTATATTTGTATTTTCAATTCCAAAAAGCTTTATAGCTGCACCAACAGCAATGGTACCAGTAACCTTAGGATTTCCAAGTTCTTTAGCTATTTTCTTCATAGGAACTTTTATAGCTCTATCATCATTAATATCAAAATCAGAGTCACCCAATATAAAACCATTTTCCTTTAGCTTATCTTTATGAAGTTCAGCAGTATCTTCGTTTAATGCAATAATTCCATCAACTTCATAAGTATGGGAAAGTACTTCTTCATTTCCGAATCGTATAAGTGAAAAATTATGACCGCCTCTTACTCTAGACATCAAATCTTTTACAGTAAAAACACTATATCCTGACTTTTTTAACAATTTTTCAAGTATGGAAGCAGTGGTATCAACGCCTTGACCTGCAGCGCCTCCAATAAGAATATTATAATTCATAATAAAAACCTCCTTATTTATTTATTAATTTATCTAAAATAATGTTATTATTTATATTCTTAAATTTATAATTATTATTAATTGATAATAATTATCGTTATATTAATATTAGCACTTATTTCTATTGTTGTAAAGAAAGTGTTTTGTTAGTTAATGGATAAGTAGGTGATATATTACCAGTAAAATATATTTGAGAACTTACTGAAAATGAGCAACTTTTATGAAATTAATAATGATTAATGGAAACAGGTTATTTGCTTGGAACTGGACTAATTTATGTTGAAGAAGAGTATGAGAAATTTGAGATAGCATATAATTTGGGTAAAAAAGCATGGGGCTTTGGCTACACAACAGAAGCAATGTAGGAAGTTATAAAATTTGATAAAGAAGATTTAGGGATAAAAGAAATAATGGGGAGATATGCAGAAGAAAATCCTGCTTCTGGTAAAATATTGGACAAGTTAGGATTTTTATATATTAGGAACATACCATATGAATGTAATGGTGGAGAAAACTTATACGAGGGTAAAGAGTATATTTTGAAGTTATAGAAAATGAATAGAACTCACCGAATGAGTTCTATTCATAATATCCTTCATTATTAACACTATTATTTAATATAGCCTAAAAAATAAAAGCATTGAAAAAAATTTAAAATTCATATATGATGTAACTATACTAAAATATAAACATGAAAAGAATATAAATGTAAAGGTGATGTAAATATGCGCAAAGAGGTAGTTTTTAACTAAACTAACTGAATAAGGATTATTTTAAAAAGTATATGAAAAAAAGCTTGAATGACTCAAGTTTTATTTGTGTACTCTAAAAATAATCGGTATTATAATGAGCATGTTACATCTTTATCTGCATAGTAGGAAGCCGTGTTCTAGACACGGTATTTTTATGCCTATTTTTGCTACATTTATAGATATGTTATGAGATTTTAATTTATATAGTTTACCTTAGTCATAAGTTATATGAATTAAAGTTGTATATTTCATGTTTGTATTTAGGTTATATGATTATAAGGCTGTAAATGAATTATTATGTTCATTTGCGGCCTTTTTTATTTATTTTTAAGGAGAATGTTATGATAATTTATATATTTAAAATTGAAGATTGCAAAAGAAAGACAAATTTTTTAAGAAATACTAGGATGGTGATTATTAATGGTTAATAAACTTTCAGCATATAAAATTTATTTATTATTTTCAGCTATTACTGCAATGTGTTTTTCATTGACAGCAACAGTTATGATAGTGTATCACATTGAAAATGTTCATTTAAATCCACTTCAGCTTATACTTGTTGGAACTACTTTAGAAACGGCATGTTTTATATTTGAAATTCCAACAGGTATAGTTGCAGATGTTTATAGTCGTAAACTATCCATTATTATAGGTGTAGTTTTGACAGGACTAGGCTTTATTTTAGAAGGATCTATTTCAAGTTTTGTTTTTGTACTAGCAGCACAGATTGTATGGGGATTAGGCGCTACTTTTATTAGCGGATCTCTTGAAGCATGGATTGCGGAAGAAGAAAAAGTTATGGATTTGGATCGAATTTATATGAAGGGAGCACAAGTAGGACAAATAGCTTCAGTTATTGGAATAGTACTAAGTACTATAATAGCTAATTTTTCTATAAGACTGCCTATTATAATTAGTGGTGTTGTATTTATGATTTTTTCAGTATTTTTAGGAATAAACATGCCTGAAAATAATTTTAAGCCAGCTGCTCCGGATGATTTAAATACATTTAAAAAGATGGGGTATACTTTTAAGTCTGGCCTTAAATTTACAAAAAGTAAATCTATAATTATGATTTTACTTTCTGTAACTTTGTTTTATGGATTGTCTAGCGAAGGGTATGATAGACTTTCTAATGCACATTTTCTGCAAGATACTATGCTTCCTAAGCTTTGGAATCTTAATCCAGTAACTTGGTTTGGGATTTTTGGAATTGCAGGAATGCTATTAAGTGCTATAGTTATGCATTTTATGTCAAAGAGGCTTGATGATAATAAGAAGCATAATGGAAAGCTTCTACTAGGTATAAATATATTTTATATATTATTTATGTTTATATTTGCTATTACGAAAAATTTTAACTTAATGTTAATAGCTTATTTAGCAACTAATACTTTTAGGGCTACAAATGAGCCTATATTCAGCGCATGGCTTAATGGACATATAGATGATAAGGCTAGAGCTACTGTCCTTTCTATGAATGGACAAATAAATTCTTTAGGTCAAATTTTAGGTGGACCAATTATAGGAATTATAGCTACAAATATTTCAGTAAGTGTTGGTATAGCATGTACTTCGTTATTAGTAACGCCAGTATTAGCGCTTTATATTGTTTCTATGAGAATGGATAAAAAGGTGGCTGATAGAGTAGGAGGTGGCGATTATGAAGAAAATAATTAATATAGGAATAGTTGCACACGTAGATGCTGGGAAAACAACTATAACAGAAAATCTATTATATTGTAGTGGAGCTATAAAATCAGTTGGAAGAGTAGATTTAGGGAATACACAGACAGACTCCATGGAGCTTGAACGCAAAAGAGGAATTACTATTAAATCGTCGACCGCATCTTTCACTTGGAATGATGTTAAAGTAAATATTGTTGATACACCAGGTCATGTAGATTTTATTTCAGAAGTTGAACGTTCATTAAGCATTTTAGATGGGGCAATAATAGTTATATCAGGAGTAGAAGGGATTCAATCGCAAACAAGAATACTATTTAATACCTTAAAGCAGTTAAACATTCCAACAATAATTTTTATAAATAAATTAGATAGAGTTGGAGCAAATTCTAATAAAGTACTAGAAGAGATAAAGAAGAATATGTCCAATAAAGTAGTTAAATTACAAGAAGCATATGATGAAGGAAGTAAAGATGTTTATATAAAAAATCTATCTGATTCAGGTATGATAAATGACAATGTTATTGATGTTTTATCAGACTTAGATGAAGGTTTTCTGGAAAAATATATTAGTGGTATGGAAATTAAAAAAGAAGAATTACATGAAAAGTTTGTATCATATGCAAAAGAAGGAGGTTTATATCCAGTATTTTGTGGTGCAGCAGCGATTGGCCTTGGAATTGAAGATTTATTAGATGGTATTTGCAGTTATTTTCCATGCGCAAATGGTGATTCTGAAGATGATTTATCTGGAGTGGTATTTAAAATCGAGAGGACAAATACCAACGAGAAGAAGGTTTATGTAAGATTATTTAAAGGAAAAATATCTGTAAGAGATAAAATTCAAATTCCTAATAAGGAGGCAGCAGAAAAGGTAAAGAAAATTAATAGCTTAGAAGACGGGAAAGTTCTTGAGGTGCAGAGGATAGAAGCAGGGGATATAGGTATTTTATATGGACTTGCAAGTTTCAAAGTTGGGGATATAATTGGAATTTCAAATAATAAAGTTAAAAAGATATCTATGGCTAAACCAACATTAAAAACAACTATTTCTGCAATAGATAAAGAAAAAAATACTGAGTTATTTAGGGCGCTAACATTTCTTTCAGAGGAAGACCCGTTATTACAATTAGAAATGAACGATTTAGATAAAGAAATTCATGTTAATTTATTTGGTGAAGTTCAAATGGAAATACTGAGTTCTATAATAGATGATTTCTATGGAATAAAAGTAGAATTTTCAAATGTTCAGACCATTTATAAGGAAGCACCTAAAGGTGTTGGAACAGCAATAATGTATATGAATGACGAATTAAATCCTTTTTATGCAACAGTAGGCTTGAAAATAGAACCCTTGGGAAGAGGTGAAGGACTTAAGTATATTTCTAATGTTTCAGTAGGATCACTGCCAAAATCTTTTCAAAATGCAATTGAAGAGGCAGTTATTAAGACTAGCAAACAAGGGCTGTTTGGATGGGAAGTTACGGATGCAAAAGTTACACTTACCTGTGGTGAATTTTTTAGTCCAGTAAGTACTCCAGCAGATTTTAGGAATGTGACACCTATGATATTTATGGAAGCATTATTTGAAGCACAAACTGTTTTATTAGAACCATTACACGAGTTTGAATTAAGGATTCCTCAAAATGTTTTAAGTAAAGCTATTTGGGATTTGGAAACTATGAGGGCAACTTTTGATAATCCTGTTGTTATAGAGGATGAATTTTCAATAAAAGGACTAATTCCAGTAGAAAATTCAAAAGAATATAAAATGAAAATAGCTTCATATACACAAGGTAAGGGGATGTTTATAACAAAAATTTATGGATATAAGGAAGTTCCAGCTGAATTTGCAAAGACACGTCAGAAAGTAACTTATGATCCATTGAATAAAAAAGAGTATCTCCTTCATAAATTAAACACAATTAGAGATTAAATTTAAATGATAACTTAAATTTTTATATAAGATTTAAGTATAAGAGTATAGAAGTCTTAAATGATTATTACAAATAAATGAAATTAGTTATTAAGTAAATTGGATTATGTTAAAATATAACGAACTAAATTAGAATAAAAAAAATATATGTTGCAAAAATAATTCTTCATAATGATTATAAAAGAATTGTAAGGATTTTAGCCGCAATTGTGTATTGTGAATTGCAACATATATATTAATAATCTTGTGAAAAATGAATATTTAGAGAGATAAAAGCTTTGAATATTCATTTTCTACTTCAAGGAGGTAATTATGAATAAACGGAAACGAATCAAAACATTCTTTTTATACGGTGTTTTCATTTGCTACATACTTTTATTAATTAAAATATTGTTTTTATCAAGAATCTCTAATTTTGAGCATAGGTCAATCAATCTCATTCCTTTTTATAGTATAAAGGGATATCTATTTAGTAGCTCTGCCTCTATAAAAAAATTCGCTTTTGGTAATGTAGTTGGAAATATAGTTATCTTTATTCCTCTTGGTGCATATTTGTTATTATTCAAAAATGATAAAAGAGTAATAATAAATTTGTTGTTTGTATTTATAGTAAGTTTGTTTGTTGAAATCATTCAGGGGATTTTTGGCATTGGGGCATCAGACATTGATGACATAATTCTAAATTGTATGGGTGGATTCATTGGCATTTTAGGATATAAGTTTTTCTTATTTATATTACCAGATGAGAAAAAAGTACATACTGCAATTGCAATACTATCTGTTATTGCATTACCCCGTATATTATTTTATTTATTCATAATGAAAATGAGATTCTAGATATCGTTATTAGATATTCAATAATATGCTCTATAAAAAAGAAACCCAGGAATTAACACAATCTGTAACATATATATGTTGCAAAAATAATTATTCATCATAATTCTGAAAATATTGCAAGAATTTTAGTCGTAATTGTAAATTGTGAAATGTGCATTGTGAATTGCAACATATATAACATTCTTATATTGTTAAGAAGATATATTCTTAACAATATTTATTCTTCAGAATACTAGAATATATATTCTGATATTCTGAAGAATATGCTTGTATAATGCGGGTTTGAAGGCGTGGAATTAAAAAAGTTATTGTGAATTTGCTTTTGTGATATGAAAACAGATTTTTATATTGAGAGAGAAAAAATTTTGAGTAGATAATAAAATTGTGGAGTTCATGGTGGAATTATTAATGAGGAAATCAAGATGTAATCTATAAAGAGATAAACCTTTGGCGAAAGAATAGATGCTCTGGATAATTAGAAGCCTTGTCTATGATTATAGATTGGATTGTTTTATATTTAGAAGAAAGTATTATAGGAATGTCTGCAATAGGTAATTTAATGTAACTAAATAAAATTTTTAATTTATAAAGAAAGCTTAGGATAATGAAGGGTGAAGCGTACCATAAGTAAATGAGGTTTTTATGAAAATTATTTTAGGAGAACCAATGATGGTAGCAGCTCCTAAATTAAGTAATAAAAAAGAGAAAATCTGCTCTTTTTTATTTGCTCCTCTATGTTGTAGATGCTATAGTGTATGGGTTAAATTTATATTTTACAATTAATCGAAATATATGTCGCTAAATTCAATTGATGCAGCTTGGATAACCCGTTCGTCGTAGCTTATAAACTGGCTACTTGCATTACAAAAGCTTTTTTCTTCAAACGCACCTGGTTCTTCTATAGGTAAAAGAACCGTGAATGTGCTTCCTTGTCCTGGTTCGCTGTCTAAAAGTATTTCTCCCCCCATTACTTTTATTAAAAGATTTACAAGGTACAAGCCTAAACCAGTACCTTCTGCCCTTCGAGAGAGACTTGTATCAGCTTGTCCAAAACGTTCAAAGATAACTCTTTGCTTATCAATGGGTATGCCTATTCCTTCATCCTTTACACTCACACCAATAAACTCTTTGTTTTTATGATTTGTAATCGAAAGAGACACATGTACATCCTTACCATTTGGTGTAAACTTTAAGGCGTTTGACAATAGGTTTAATATTATACGTTCAAATTTCTCGTCGTCCACATAAATTTCCTTCTTTATCAAGCTTGACATAAAATTTAGGTTGATCTGCTTTTGTCTTGCGAATATTTCTATTGAGCTTACGATGGATTTTGTAATAGAAACTATATCTCTAATATTATTATTCAGCTTAATATGTCCAGAATTATATCGTGTAATGTCAAGAAGATTATTCACTAGTCGTAATTGTCTATTTGTATTCACTTTTATAATATTTAAGTATCTACCTAATCTTTCTGATATGCTATCTTTCAGCACTGCTTCTATTGTCTGAAGGGCCGAGCTAATAACAGCAATTGGTGTTTTGAATTCATGGGAAATAAGATAGAGGAATTCATCCTTTAACTTCATTGCAGCTTCAATGGTTTCCCTTTTTTCCTTCTCTGCTCTCCAAAGACTTTCTTCGTATTGTCTTTGGTCAATTAAATCAGCGGCTTGACGAGCAAGCACATCAAGAAGTCTCAATTCACGATCTAATGGCTCATGAGGTTTTTTCCAGTGAGTAGAGAACATTCCTAGCATTTTACCACTTCGGGAAATTAGAGGAGTTGACTGGGCAGAATGAATGCCAACTTCCAAAAATGTCTTAAGGTCTTCACTACCTTTTAGCAAATCTGACTCTTCCATATTAGACACAACGATTCGGTGTCCCCTTCGTAAGGCTTCTGCGCAAGTAGTACAGGCGGTTTTGCCGTCTACCCATTCCCAAAATTTTGCATCTTCTGGGTCAAATCCTCGAAGGGCTATAATTCTAAGCCTGCCAACGCCGCCTTCTTCAGTATGCAATTCTTGCAGGGTTGAGTAATCCGAGTGCATTATTTGCATTGCAGCAGCAATAATTCTTTCATATAGTAATTGAATATCTCCACCAGAAACAAGCTCCATGCTTATACTTTGTAAAAGTTTGGCATCTTCAAGCTCTGATTCAAGCTGTGCCTGGCTTTCTAAAAGAGTGTTCATATGGAACCTGCATTCCATATGATCCATTTCAATAGAATTAGGAAGGTTTTTTTCTTTCAATTGCAATTCTAGTTCATTATTCCTCTTCTTTAACTTGACCAATTCAAGCATAAGATTCTCTTTACTACAATCCTCAACTATCATTACTTCATCCCCCTCGTAAAAAAGATGTCAGATATAATCTATGTATTTTAGTTCGACCAATTATTCTATAATCCACTTAAACTAACTTTCATCTGAGCTTATTAATGCATTACGCTTTTTTATGTAATAAATGTCAACTATTAAAAATAATTCGAGTAACGTGAGAACTTATTACATTATACACTGAATTTACCAATGGTGCCATAACTTTTATAAGTTGGATATTGGCTCAATGTTTTTTAAAACTAATTTATGTATTTAAAGTAACTTATATCGGACTAATAGCGTTGTCACTTGAAGTTAGGTTTGTGTATATACAAGTTGCAAAAGACGGAAATAAGCAGATTTGTCCTTTGATGGAGGTACTGATTCAAGTCAATTATTTTGGTGGAGAGATTATAATGAGGTAAAGCACAATAGGATTGAAAATTATGAAGTGGGAAAATTTGAAAATCTATTAAATTCATTGGGTTCATTATATTTTATGGAATTATATCTTGTGAGAAAGATAGGAAGAAACACTAATGATAGAGATGTTCCTAATAGTATTTCAAAGTTATTTGAAATAAAAAATTGGGAAACAAAAGATACTGTAGTAGGATATGATACTTATACTATGAATAATGATGATATTAACGAATTAAAAGAAATCTGTAAAGTACAGATATAGTTGTTATCACTTATTACTGATACGGTGAAATGTATCATAAGTAAAAGATAGCATGTAAAAAAGAAATATTATAAATATAAAAATAATTATAAGAAATAAATATTGACACTTGCAACTCTAATTGTTAAACTATAAATAGTTAGAATTCTAAGTGAAGTTTAGGAGGGATTTGAATGACTAATTCTGGATACTCTATAGAAACACCATATTCAGAAGTAATTAGAAGTATTGCGATAAAAATGAAACTCAGTTCTGATGAAAAAGTAAAAAAGTTAGGATTGAATTCTCAACAAGGACGTATGATTGGTTATATTTATGAACACCAAGACAGTGGTATTATTCAAAAAGATTTGGCAAAAGTCTTTCAACGTACAGAAGCAAGTATTACAAGTATGCTGCAAGGATTAGAGAAAAAAGGATATATTGAAAGAAGAATTCCTAAAGAAAATGAGAGACAAAAATATATATATGTACTGCCTAAAGGTGCTGAACTCATAGAAGATTTTAATAAATTGGTAGCTGAGGCAGAGGAAAATATTATTGCAAACTTGACGGAACAAGAGAAGGAAACTTTGTTAGCTTTGTTATTGAAAGTAGATAGAAATCTATAAGTTATTAATATAATAACTTATAACTAAAAACTTAGAATTCTAAGAATACGAATTCTAATAATACTTATTATGGAGGATGAAATTATGAAACAAAAATTTTCAAACGAATATTATTTAGAAAGTGCACCGATTACTAAGGCAATTGCACATTTATCTATTCCTATGATGATCGGTATGTCAGTAGGTACAATATATAACGTTATTAATGCTTTTTTTATTGGACTATTAAACAATACAGATATGTTAACTTCTATCACTTTAGGACTACCAATCTTCACTATACTAATGGCTTTTGGAAATATGTTAGGGGCTGGAGGCGGAACATTTATAACTCGTCTTATTGCTAAACAAGATAAAGAGAAAGCTAAGAAGATAGCTGGATATTCTTTTTATAGCAGTATTATCATAGGAATTTTGCTTGGAATAATTGCTATAATAGCACTTAATCCTATTGTTAAGATTTTGGGGGCAGATACTTCCGCTATTATTAATTATACAAAAAGTTATTCTTTAACTATGTTTATTGGTGGTTTTGCAATTATAATGAACTTCGCATTGGAGCAAGTTGTGAGAGCAGAAGGAGCATCAAAAGAATCAATGTTCGGAATGGTTGTAAGTACAATTTTTGGTCTTATATTTGACCCATTATTTATACTAGTATTTAAATTTAATGTTATTGGAGTAGCAGTATCAATGATTTTAGCTAATATAGCTTCATCAATTTATTATATTTACTACTTGGAAACAAAAAGTGAGAATTTAAAAGGATTTATTAAGAATTTTAATATTTCCCTTAAAGATAAAATAGAGATATATAAAGTTGGAGTTTCTGAATTGTTCCTAGCTGGTTTTCTAATTATTACAACTCTTCTTTTGAATAATTATTCAATTAGATATGGAGAAAGTGTGGTAGCTAGTTTTGGTATTGCCTTGAGACTTGTACAAGTACCAGAATTTCTTGCAATGGGACTCGCATTAGGAATCATCCCTTTAATTGCATATAATTTTTCTAATGAAAACTTTAAGAGATTAAAAGACAGTATAAAACAATCAGCTTTATGGATTTTAGGATTGTCAGGCGGATTTGTTACTTTAGTTTTTATTTTTAGAAATGTAATTATTCGTCTGTTTTCTAATGATTCAGCAGTATTAAGTGTCGGAGTTTATATCATGGCAGCCATGCTTATTTCCGCACTTTTCAATGGATTTACTACATTATTTACAGGAATTTTTCAAGCATCAGGTCAAGGAATACCATCAACAATTATGGGAATTACACAAGGAATTCTTTTTATTCCTGTCATAATAGTATTGAATAATTTCTATGGATTGCATGGTGTTATATGGTCTATGACCATTACAGAAATAATTACCTTTTTAACTGGAGCAATACTATATATTATTTTTAATAATAAAATAAAAAATAATCAAGTAGTAGCAAACTAGGATTAATTAAATAAATTAGTTTTTTTGCCTATCAGTTGCTCTAAATATATATAAGATAAACAGCTCATTAGCATATGAGCTGTTTATTATGCTGTATAAGGAATTTTATGGTATAATATTTAATAATACGCTGAATTATTGAATTAGTTTATAGTGTTAATTTATTGATTAAACGCATATATAAACATACGTGGAATAAATAAGATAAAACGGTGGAAGGCGAAATATATGAAATCTATTTTTGATTTTTTAATAAGAAAATTTGTTAAAGACCACAAAAATGTAAATTCCCAATCAGTAAGGCAATCTTACGGGACTCTTGGAGGAAATGTCGGGATAATAATAAATTCTTCTATTCTTATTCTAGAAATTGTTATTGGTTTATTTCTAAACAGTATAGCCATTACGGCAGATGCTTTTCATAATCTAACAGATGCATTATCTTCGTTAGTTACAATATTTAGTTTTAAACTTGCAAATCGTCCGGCAGATGATAAGCATCCTTTTGGTTATGGAAGAATAGAGTATATAACTGCGCTTTTATTTTCTGGTGCCATACTTGTAGTAGGATTTGAATTTCTAAGAAGCTCATTTTTGCGTGTTTTACATCCTGTAACTATACCTTTTGATAAAGTAAGTTTTATTTGCATGCTGTGTGCAATACCATTGCAAATTTTTCTTAACAGGTTTACAAATTATATAGGTAATGTTATTGATTCGTCTGCACTCAAAGCATCAGCATTAGAATCATTTACTGATATATTAGTTCTATCTATGGTTACATTTTCTTTGCTTATTACAAAGTTTACAACCTTTCCCATTGATGGATATATAGGATTAATTGTATCTCTCTTTATTCTCCATTCAGGTATAGGACTTGGAAGAGAAATGCTTGGTACTATAATTGGGAAAGCACCAGAAAAGGAATTTGTAGAAGAACTAAAAAGCAGCGTAATAAGTTATAAATATATATGCGGAGTACATGATCTTGTAATTCATAATTATGGTCCAGGTAGATATATGGCTTCTTTGCATGCTGAGGTTCCAAGTAATATATCTATTATGGAACTGCATGATGTTATAGATAAGGCTGAGAAGGAAATTGGTAAACGAATGAATGTATATCTTTCAATTCATATGGACCCAATTAACACAGACAGCCCTGAGATTACAGCCTTAAAAGAAGAAGTTTATGAAAAGATTAAAGTAATAAAGGGCGTAGTATCTATGCATGATTTTAGAGTTGTTGGAAAAAGTGAAGAAAAAACCATATTATTTGATGTGGTATTGGACAAGACTAGTTTTAAAGATAGCGAAAAAAAGGAACTACAAGCTCAAATACAAGATGTGATATATGGTATTAATCCTTCTTATAGGAGTATCATTACTTTCGATAGAGAGTTTTACTAAATGATATATAAAATAAATGCTATAGATAGCCTTAAACATTGATATAAAATGTTTAAGGCTATTTATAATTCTTTGGAGACGATGCTTCTACTCCTCAATGGAGATTATATCGACATACTTTTTATAGAAAATTACCTACTCCATTAAAAAGAGCACATAAGTGAGTATTTCTTGAAATATGACTTCTGATGCTGACGTTATGTGTATCAATTTATTGTTATACATATTAAAAGTATTTTGGCAAATAATAATTTTATTATAATTTAGTTAAAACTTAAGGGAGTAGATAGTTATTATGAATATACAGTATGTGCAGGGAGATTGTTTCTTTAGAAGAATTAATAAACTTAAAAAACAATATGAGTATCTAACAGAAGATATTAATACAGAGGTTATAATAGTTGGAGGGGGAGTCACTGGAGCAATCTTAGGGTATTATTTTACTAAAAATAATATTGATGCTGTTATTCTAGAGAAATCAAGAATAGCCCATGGCAGTACTAGCATAACTACTTCACTTCTTCAATATGAACTCGATAGTAAGGCTATGGAATTAAAAGCCTATACATCTATAGATAATGTTATAAAGTCATATAAATTAGGAATAAAAGCATTGAATGAAATAGAGAAATTTATAAATGAGTATGGAAATACATGCGACTTTAAGAAAACTGATAGTTTCTTGTATACAGATAAAAAGATTGAGATAAAGGAAATTGAGCAGGAATATAAGATTAGATATGAGTCTGGATTTCCGGTAGAATTTATTGATGAAACTAATAATCCTTTTTCTTTTGATGTAAAGGCTGGAGTACTTAGCAAAGGTGGAGGAGCGCAATTTGATCCATATAAATTTACTCATGCACTACTTGATTCAAGTTGTGAAAAAGGATTAAGAGTATATGAAAACTCAGAAGTAACATGTATTAATTACACTGAAAATGAAGTTATATCAGAAACCGTGTATGGGCATAAAGTTAGAGGTAAAATTTTATTAGTAGCAACAGGATATAATACTGAACTTTTTACAAAAAGAGCATTTGGAATCAAAACCACAGCATTCAATATAGCAACAAAACCAATAGAAAACCTTAGAGAAATCTATAAGGATGTAGTAATTAGAGATAATGAGGTTCCATACAATTATTTTAGGACTACTAATGACAATCGGATAATAATTGGAGGAAAAGATATAAATTTTATGCCAGACATATTTAATGAGAAATTATGTGAAAAACAATATGATAAATTGGAACAAAGACTTAAAAATTTATTTCCGGACTTGAATATAGAAATAGATTATAGGTATTGTGGAGCATTTGCATCAACACAAGATAATTTAGGCTTTTTAGGAAAGGACCCAAACAATAAAAAATTATGGTATTGCTTAGGTTATGGAGCAAATGGTATTTTATTTGCTATACTGGGTGGAATTATGCTTAGTCAATTGTATTTAGGAACTGCTTCTGAAGATTTGAAACTTTTTCAGATTAATAGATTTGATTAATGTATATCTTTCAATATAAGGCGCCTATGATAATAACTTAGACTATTTTATATCTGGAAAAAAGAATTATAAGAACTATATAGTCAGAAATTTATATGACTATACAAACTTTTTAATCAGTAAAAAGAGTTTAGAATAATAAAGAGTGAATTATATTATAAGTAAATAAGATTTATAGTCTGAGGTATGTATATGACTTGCTTCGGACTATTTTTATAGGTAAAAATACCGTATCATAAGTAATGTGAAATTAGTATATAACAATTAATAGTTAGCAGAATTTAGCGTATATGTTTTAATAATATCTTCTTGAAAAATTGTAAATAGCTAATCTTAGTAGAAGAAATAATGGTTAGACATTGAATATTTGATCTATTGTAATTTTTATGAAGAATTGCAATGCATTTACATATGAACTGTTTTATAACTTATTATATGTTTATAGAAGAATAGTTTCAAATATAAATATGTACTATTAAAACTGTTTTATAGTACATATATAAATATTTAGAGGAAGTAAGAGGTTTAAACGGAGCAAGTTTTATTACTATATCAAGTTATTTTCACGTTTTTCATCATAAAATTTTTTTCTTTCTTCGTTAATAATTTGGACTGAGTCAGGAGATGAATATCTTTCTATTTTAAAATGAATAAGGTCTAAATTTTCATTGAGTTCATTTATTTGGTTTAAAATTACTTCTTGATGTTCTAAAAGTAATTCTTTTCGTGAATCTATGGTGCTAGTACCTTCCATGCAGAAATCAATATACTTTTTTATATCCTTAAGTTGCATGCCAGTATTCTTTAGACAGCAAATTGTTCTAAACAGACCTACATCTGATTCAGTAAAAACTCTGTTTCCTGACTTGTTTCTCATGACAAATGGTAGAAGTCCTTCTTTATCATAAAAACGAATTGTATATATAGAAATTCCAAACATTTTTGATATATCTTTTATTGTATAAGTCAATTTTAAAATCCCCCTTAAAATTTATTAAAAAAAGCTTGACCTAGAGATATCTCTAGGTATTAACATGAGTATAAATCATAGGAAATTAAATTTCAAGTAACTTATACCTTCTTGGATTAACATTAAAACTGATGACTAATACTATCTTTGAAATATAAGTAGCAGTATAAATAATGAGATATTAATTTCTAAATGGTTAATAAATATTTAAAGGAGAGGTTTTTATGAACCCCAATAATAAAATTGCATTAGTTACAGGTGGAAGTCGTGGAATTGGCAGAAATTCTGCAATATCATTATCCAAAAAAGGAATAGATGTAATTATCACTTACAATAATCAAAAAGAAAAAGCAGATGAAGTTGTAAAAGAAATTGAAGCAAATGGTGGTAAAGCTGCTGCTATTCAGCTTGATGTAAGTAATATATCTTCATTTGATTCCTTTGCATCTAAGTTATCAGATGTTTTAAAGGATAAATGGAATAGAGAGCAGTTTGATTTTTTAATTAATAATGCTGGGATCTCAAATCACACTCCTATTTTAGAAGTTACAGAAGAGGAATTTGACAAAATAGTTAATATACACTTTAAAGGAGTTTTCTTTTTGACACAAAAACTAATTCCGCTTATTGCTGACAAAGGTGGAATTGTGAACACTTCAACAGGATTAACTCGCTTTACATTCCCAGGTTCTGGACTTTATGCTTCTGCAAAAGGTGCAGTAGAAGTTTTTTCTAGATATTTAGCTGTAGAATTAGGAGCTAGAGGTATAAGAGTGAATACTATAGCGCCTGGAGCTGTTAACACTGAATTTAGTGGAGATACTTATATTAAAAATCCAGGTTTGAAAGATATGATTGGCTCTTATGCTGCACTCGGAAGAATTGGAGAAGCTTCTGATATTGGAGGTGTTGTCGCTAGTCTATGCACGGATGAAATGGGATGGGTTACAGGTCAACGTATTGAAGCATCTGGCGGTACTTTAGTATAATTAAACCGTTGGTATCCGTTTCGCTAAATACTGATGAAAAGCTACAGATAATAATACTATGATTGGACTAAAGATTTTAGATAAAATGAGGAATATGCGTTGACTAATTTAAAAAGTAAAGTGGCGCTGGTAACCTTCCGACACTTGATATTACGGAAGAACAATTTGGCAAATAAACATACGGTAATATGTTTTAAAACAATATAGCATATAATTCTAGTTACTTAGGCAACTGGTATCACTATAATTTTATAATAGTTAAAAAATTAGTAGCTATCCATGTGCCATCATGGGGCTACTATTTTTTTGTTTGGAGTTCAGAAGTCCAATTTTTCCTAATAATTTGATTGAGAGTTAGTGCTATAGATTGTAAATTCGTGAATTAAACAGTAGATTGGATATACTCCAATTCATTGCTACATTTGATAAAGAGCATGGAATTAAATTTAATTTATGGTATTATATAGTATATGTAAAAATATTGGAGGAAATAAAATTGAAAAATATTATTATCATCGCCAAAGTAATAGTAGGGGCTAGACCAAATCCCTTTGGAATGGATAGAGGATTAAATATTTTTAAAAAATCTCTTTCTGAAACTCTGAAAGAAAAGTTAAATCAAAAACTGAAAGAAAAAAATATGGATTATGAAGTTTATGTTGATTCTACATATGATGGACCAAAAAAATTAATTCAGGATGAAGATACCTTACTCTTAATATCTCCATATATAAAAGACAAGGTTGATATAGATGGTATAAGTAAAAATAATTATTATATATTAAGCGAAAACGAGTTTAATGATGGATATGTAGAAGATATTATTACCTACCTAGAAAATAAAAAACATTGAATGGTAAATTAGGTAGACTATTAATAATGATAGGCTCAATTTAGGGGAAGTATCTCAATGATCTAAATATATAGTAGAAGAAAAATATAAGATTTGTAAGAATAGAAAAATTGATGCGTAGTTGAAGTGTGACCTAATTGATAAAATGAACCTACCAGAAAAGTTCATATTTTCTGATAGGTTCATTTTATAGAGATATAGATAACATAATTATAAACTATACTTAGACTATGAAATATATTCCAATCAGAAATGAGTAATATACTTTTGTGGAATGTTTCATTGGCAATTTTGATGGAAGTGATTTTTTGGCTATAAGTTGTTCCAAATGTGCTAGTTCAAAGCTTGTTCTTTGAGGCTAGCACTTTGGGTGCAACTTTATAGCCTTAGAATCACCCATCAGAATTACCTAGAAACTGGAACAAAAGTATGTTATTCATTTCGGCGAGTTATATGCATAAGTTCAGGTCTTAGTTGGGTTATCTATAGTTATTGAATATTAAAATCTTTTCTCACCAATTCAATAAATAAAGACATTGCAGGGCTGATCCACTTATTCTTGTGATAAGCATAAATTGCCGTGATTTTAGCATTTAAGTCGCCTGCTTTGAGTTCTTTTAATTTACCATTTTCAAGCTCCTCCTCTATTGTAAAACGAGGTAAAAACGAAATTCCAAGATTACTTGCAACACATTTTTTTATCGCCTCAATGCTGCCAAGTTCGATTGTATTATCTAGGAATATATTTTTATCAAAAAAATAACTTTCAAGTATTTTTCGATAAATGGATTCAACTTCATTGATGATAAGGCTTGTATTTATTTTTTGGTTAGGTGTGCTGAAATCTAATTTTTCTTGTTCAAATTGCGGTGAGCATACTAAAGCTACATCAAAATCAGAAAGCTTCACAGCATTTAAGCTTTCATTTTTACTTCCCACATTATACATCAAGCCAAGGTCTATTTCACCACTGGCTAACATATTTTTTATGTCATAGCAATTGAGCGCAACCATAGAAAGTCTTACATTAGGAGCTTTTTCTTTAAACATAGCTAATACATTTTGTAATTTATAAGACATTAAAGATTCTGCAACAGCAATTTTTAATTCTCCTGTAATGTTATCACCATATTTACCAATGCTTTCAATCTTTTTCACTGTATTAAGCAATTCATCGGCGTATGGTATTAATTCTTTTCCTAAAGGAGTTAGTACCATATTACGTCCAATTTTTTCGAATAATTTTATTGAGAGTTCCTGCTCTAACTGCTGAATTTGTGAGGTAACAGTAGATTGAGTATACCCTAATTTCATTGCTGCATTTGAAAAATTACCTTCTTCTATAATACTTTTAAAAGTTTTGAAATGTCTTATATCCATTAATTTCACTCCGATCTTTATGTTAATTCAATAATATATTGAAAAAATCGAATTGTCAATTCGAATATATCAATTTTACAAATATATAATCATCTGATAATATAAAGTCATAGAGCAGCTACAAATTAAACTATTAAGTTTTATGAAAACTCTTAAATAATTAATGCGAATAAATTTTTTATATCAAAATTTGTTAAAAAAATAACAAGTGAACTTTTCAATATGGGAGGAATAAGAAATGAAAGATGTAGTAATAGTAAGTGCAGTAAGAACTGCAATAGGAGCTTATGGAAAGACTTTAAAAGATGTACCAGCAGTTGAATTAGGTGCAATAGTAATAAAAGAAGCTGTTAAAAGAGCAAATATTAAACCAGAGGAAATTAATGAAGTTATCTTTGGAAATGTGCTTCAAGCAGGCCTTGGACAAAACCCAGCAAGGCAAGCAGCTGTGAAAGCTGGACTACCTGTAGAAATACCTGCATTTACAATTAATAAGGTTTGTGGTTCAGGATTAAGAGCTATAAGTTTAGCAGCTCAAATTATAAAAGCTGGTGATGCTGATGCTATCGTAGTAGGTGGTATGGAAAACATGTCGAGTGCACCATTTTTACTTGATAATGCAAGATGGGGACAAAGAATGGGACATGGAGAATTCATTGATGAAATGATAAAAGATGGTTTATGGGATGCATTCAATGATTATCATATGGGAGTAACTGCAGAAAACGTGGCTGAGAAATGGAGTGTAACAAGAGAAGAACAAGACGAATTTTCACTTTTATCACAACAAAAAGCTGAAAAAGCTATAAAGAGTGGAGAATTCAAAGATGAAATAGTTCCTGTAGTAATTAAAACTAAAAAAGGTGAAATAATATTTGACCAAGATGAATTCCCTAGGTTCGGTAATACTATAGAAGCATTAAAAAAACTTAAACCTATTTTTAAGGAAAATGGTACAGTTACAGCAGGAAATGCATCTGGATTAAATGATGGAGCAGCAGCATTAGTAATTATGAGTGCAGATAAAGCTAAAGCTCTAGGAATAAAGCCACTTGCTAAAATCACTTCTTATGGATCAGCAGGATTAGACCCAGCAATAATGGGATATGGTGCATTTTATGCAACAAAAGCTGCCTTAGATAAAATCAATTTAAAAGCTGAGGATTTAGATTTAATCGAAGCAAATGAAGCCTATGCATCACAAAGTATAGCAATAGCTAGAGATTTAAACTTAGATATGAATAAAGTAAATGTTAATGGGGGAGCCATAGCTCTTGGACATCCTATTGGTGCATCTGGAGCACGTATTTTAGTAACTTTGCTACATGCTATGGAAAAAAGGGATGCAAAAAAAGGACTTGCAACATTGTGCATTGGTGGAGGTCAAGGGACTGCCTTAATAGTTGAAAGAGAATAATTATAATCATTAATTAGGTTATGTGAAAGAAATAACAAGCAAGCATACTATATATGTTGCAATAATAAACTTACATTTATTATTCTAGTAAACAAAGAGCTCAATAAAGAGTTAAATATAGAAATTCAATTGCAACATATATAATTTATTATTCTTTTATCTAACCTAAGAAAGGGTGTAGAGAAAATGACTTTATTAGCAGATAAAATAAAAAGCGCAGCATTAAATTTAGGATATGAAAAGTGCGGAATCATTAAAATATCTGATATAGATGGCTATAAAGAAAGACTTGATGAACGTGTTGAACGTGTTCCAGAGTCTAAAGGTTTTTATCAAGGTCAATATCGTTTTACACAATTGCAAGATACTTATCCTTGGGCAAAATCAATTGTAATATGTGTGAGAAGATATGGCAAATATCATATTCCAGAACATTTAAAAGGCATGATTGCAAAATACTATTTGGTTGATGCAAGAAAAGATAAGAATTCTAAAGATTTTCAAGATAGCGTAAAATTTGAAGAATATATGCAAGAGTTAGGGCTTAGAGCAGAAACTGAAAGAGGTTTTGGTCTTGTACCATTACGTTTTGCAGCTATGAAAGCTGGACTTGGAATAGTTCGAAAGAATAATTTCTTTTATACTGAAAATGGCTCATCAGTGTATTTGGATGCATGGCTTATTGATAAGGAATTAGAAGCAGTAGAAATACCAGATGTAAGACCTTGTTCTGATAAATGCAATCTATGCATGAAGGCGTGCCCTTCAGCTTCATTATCAAAACCATATACAATGAATCCTATAGCATGTGTATCTTGTATAACTACATTTATGGGAAGAGATATGACTAATGAAAAATATAGAGAAGAAATAGGAAATTGGGTTTATGGTTGTGATGCCTGCCAAGATGCATGTCCTATGAATAAAAATCGTTGGCAGGAAACAGAAGAATTTCCTAATTTGCAGGAGCTAAGCGAACAGATATCTCTAGAAAAAATAATCAAAATGGATTATAAATTTTTAGAAGAAGTTATGCAGCCTAAGTTTTGGTATATAGATAAATCAAGTGTTTGGAAATGGAAAGTTAATGCTATTAATGTAATGGTAAATGACTATAAAGAGCAATATAAAGAACATATACTGTATGCTTGTAATGATAGTAATTCAAAGGTAAGAGAAATGGCAGAGTGGGCAATTGAAAAATTGAACTTAAAATAATTTTTTAAAACCAAAGAAGTTATTAAATGATGGCGGCTTATGCTGTTGCTACTGAACGAGTGTATACAAGTTGAGTTTACTTTATAAATTGTAATATATTTAAGTAATGGAGGAGAACCAAGTCCGGATTATGGATGAGGTTCTCCTTCTTATTATTTTGTTTATGCAAGAAAGTTTATGATAAATGTTGTGAATATAAAGATTTATATATTGCAAAACTAATTCTTCATCATAATTCTAAGAATATTACAAGAATTTTAGCCGTAATTGTGAAATGTGCATCGTGAATTGTGGTATATATAAATTTTACTAAATTGTAGTTGAGAAAAGGCAATAATGTAGTGAGATTTTTATATTATGGTTCAATAAAGTGCAACAAAGTATAATAAAATACAATAAAATGCTTGACGTAAGTAAAAAGAATTATTATAATTTGACCATAGATCAATTTTGAAAGGGTAGATTTTTTATGGAGAATCAATTTTATACAATAGATAAAGTAGCAGAAATATTAGGTATGCATCACAAAACTATTAGAAAGTTTATAACAGAAGGAAAACTTGCTGCAAGTAAAGTGGGAAAGCAATGGAGAATTTCTGGTCATGATTTAAGTCTTTTTATGGAAAAGAATAATGTTAATATAAATAATAAAAAAGCTAGTGATGAATCAAGTATTGATTTTCTTACTAATGGAGAAGTTAAAGAACACGAAAAACAAAAAATAAATGTATCTACTGTTGTTGATATAAATGATGTGGATAAAGAACAATACTTTAGAATATCAAATACGCTTATAGCAGTAATGAATTGTAAAGACCCCAAAATGGGGAAATCAACAATTAATATGAAATATGATGAAAAAGAAAACAGGCTAAGGGTTTTATTATGGGGGAATGTAAGCTTCATTGAAGAAATGCTAAAATCTATTTCTATGCTTGTGGAACAAACTAATATATAGAGGAGAGTGAATGTTTTGAATTATAAAGTGGTAAATAAAAATAATGTTAAATATATAGAATTTGCTTCTGAAGTATGGAAACTTTCTTCAGAGCAAGATGTGGTGGATTGTATATCTATTTGTATGGAAAATGACGTTTATACAATTATGTTTCATTCAAATGTATTATCTGAAGATTTTTTCAATCTTAAGACTGGGATTGCGGGTATGGCGTTGCAAAAATTTATAAATTATCACGTGAAAGTCGCAGCCATTATAGAAAATGAAGAAAAACTTAATGATAGATTTAAAGAAATGATCATGGAATCTAACAAAGGAAACAATTTTAGAACTTTTAAGGACACTGCAGAAGCTGAAAGTTGGATTTCGAAATTATGATACTAAGGAGAAAATAGATGGAGATGGGCAAAGTATTTAAAACAAATGAAGGAAAAAATGATGTTATAAAATTTTATGATAAATTCCTTCAAAAATTGGCACTATCATATGAAAAGTTTTATGTAAATACGAGATATGGAAAGACGTTTATTATAGCTAGCGGTGAAAAAAGTAATCCACCTCTTATATTACTGCATGGCAGTGGCATGAATTCTGTAATGTGGTTAAGAGATATAAAGGAGTATTCTAAAACTTACAGAGTGTATGCTATAGATATGTTGGGTGAGCCTGGGAAAAGTGATGAAAATCGTCCTTCATTAATTGGGTCTTCTTATGCAGAATGGCTTAAGGAGGTTTTTGAAAATTTATCAGTTGAAAGAGCAAATATTATTGGGATTTCATTAGGGGCATGGCTGGCAATAAAGTTTTCAGTAAGTTATCCAGAAATGGCATCTAAACTTGTATTGCTTTGCCCATCTGGCGTAGGCCCACAAAAGAAATCTTTCATTTTTAAAGCTATTGCTTATGGGATTTTGGGAGAAAAAGGCATAGATAAATTATATTATAAAGTTAATGGAAATCAGCCGATACCAGAAGAAATGTTAAAATATCAAAAGCTTATAGGAAAGAGCTTCAATTATAGAAAAGAGACAATTCCTGTATTTTCTGATAATGAATTAAAGCTATTAACCATGCCAACAGTGTTATTTGTGGGAGCAAAGGATATAATGTTACATTCAGATAAGACTGCAAGGCGTTTAGGTAATTTACTTCCACATGCGCAAATAAATATTTCACCTAAGGCTGGACATTCAAATGTTAATGATGTAAATAAGATAATAGAATGGTTTAATTTTAGTGATCAATAAATATTTTATTACATTAAAAATGAAGCAGGTGTATTTATATATATAATAATAATGAATATAAGAATACAAGTATTATATATAAAAAACTTAAATTAGATTGAAAAAGTAAATATAAGCAAAAAGGCTCAGGGATTTAAACCTAGAGTCTTTTTATTTTAACCCTATAGATAGGCAAACTGCAACTTAGAATTAAATGAAAACAGTAATGATGAATTTTATTAAAAAATAATAAGAAATCTTAGGTTTGCTACGGAATATTTAAAGAAATATGACTTGTGGGAGCAAATTTGACCATGTATAGAGATGTTTTTCCAATAATATAAAGAATGGTTTTAAAATAACAAAATATTTCATGAAAACCAATGATGATAATAATACGAATTTTGATGAAAAGATGGTATAATAATATTATTAGGTCAAAAATTGTATAAAATATGAATTTAGGATCGATATTAAAGAGGATTAATCATCTTAAGTTCAAGTATTAATTATATTAAAGGGGGATATTATGAGAAGTATAAAAACAAAATTAACAGTATTCTTTGGGCTGATAATAGGAATTGCATGTATTGGATTAGGCATAGTTTCTGTTATAAGCTCATTAAATGGATTAAAGTCAAATTTAAATAAGACTTTACCTAGAATTGCAGAGCAAACTGCAAGTAATATTCAAGGAAGAATTGAGGGAGAATTAAATTCACTAGAGGCTATTGCTGCAAGACCAGATATAAATAATCCTAATAGTTTATTACAAGACAAACTTTCGATTCTTTCAGGCGAAGTTAAGAGGACTGGCTGCAATAGACTAAGTTATATAGATAAAGATGGAAATCTTATAAATACATTGGGATTAACATCTAATGTAAAAGATAGAGACTATTTTAAGAAAGCTATGAGTGGTACAAAGAGCGTATCAGATCCGTTAATAAATAAAACTGATGGAACTCTTCTAGTTATATATGCGGTTCCCATTAAATACAATAATGAGATTGTAGGAGTATTAGCGGAATCACAAGATGGTAATGACTTAAGTGATTTAACAGATCAAGTTAAGTTTGGGCAAACAGGCGCTTCATTTATGATAAATAACAGTGGAGTAGTAATAGCCCATAAAAATAGGGACTTAGTTACTCAAATGTATAATGGAATTGAGGCAGCAGAAAAGGATGCTAATTTACAGGGGTTAGCAAATATTGAAAGGAAAATGATCTCTGGAGAAACAGGATTGGGCGAATATCAATATGAAGGTGTAGATAAGTTTGTAAGCTATGCTCCAGTAAAAGAAACTAATTGGTCTGTAGGGGTAACAATAACAAAAAATGAAATACTATCAGAATTAAGCACTTTGGAAATTTCAGTTGCGATATCATCCATAGTATTCATATTAATTGGACTTGGTATAATATACATAATTTCAAATAGTATATCTAAAGGAATAAAGTCTACATCAAAGCACTTGGAATTACTAGCAGAAGGTAATCTATGTGAAGAAGTTTCTACTAGGTATTTAAATTCAAAAGATGAAATCGGTGTTATGACTAATGCAATGAAATCAATGCAAGAATCTTTAGGAACAATGATTAAAAAAATGAAAGAAAATTCTTCAAATATTAATTCACAATCAGAAAATCTAGCATCGATATCAGAAGAGATAGCAAGCGTATCACAAAATGTTGCAGAAGCAATATCTGAAGTTGCGAAAGGGACAAGTAATCAATCTGAAGAGTTAATAAATATAACAGATATTCTTGATGAATTTAGTAATAAGTTATCCAGAATGGTTAAAGAGATACAAGTTGTAGATTCGAATTCTAGAGAAATAAGTTTAATGGCAAATGATAGCAGTAGTGAAATGAAAGGATTGAATCAATCAGTAATAAATGTGAGCAATTCATTTAAAGAGTTTTATAGTAAAGTTATATCACTTGGAAAAGACATAAACGAAATAAATGAGATTACAAGTCTTATAAATAGTATTGCAGAGCAAACAGATTTATTGGCACTAAATGCGGCTATTGAAGCAGCTAGGGCAGGAGAAGCAGGAAGAGGATTTTCAGTAGTTGCTGATGAAATAAGAAAGCTTGCTGAACAATCAAAAGAATCATCTGAAAATATTAGTAAATTAATAAGTTTAATATCTAACAATGCTGATATTATAGTTCAGGAATCGACTACTATGGATGATGAAATGAGAAATCAAGGTAAAATTATAGATAATTCAATAGCATCTTTCAAGAAAATAATACAAGCAGTGGATGAAGTGATTCCTAAAATTGAAACAGTTAAAAGTTCTGCTGATAACATAGAAAATGATAAGAATGCCATTTTGAATAGAATAAATGGATTATCTTCAATTTCAGTAGAAGTCTCGGCATCAGCAGAAGAAATTTCAGCATCATCAGAGGAAGTGAATGCTTCAACAGAAGAAGTAGCATCTTCTGCACAAATGCTTAGTGATATGACTAACGAAATGATAGAGGAAGCAAATAAGTTTAAAGTTTAAAATAAAGCATCACTATAAATTTAATATCTATAGTGATGCTTTATCTGTTTTAATAATTGTAATGTCTCTAAGTTTAGACTATAACTTTGATATATTTACTTAGATAATTGGATCTCATCTCCAACGGTAAATGCATTAATTAAACTTATAGTTGGGTCGTAGTTTATTTGAGTATTTACGTCCTTTTTTACATTATTAAATTCTACAATATAACCTAAAGAATCATTTGGGTCTTTATAGAAAGTAGTGCGTTCGTTACCGTCGTAATAATCATGATCATAATAATCTTTTTTACTATTCTCATCTTTATAATCCATAAACAAACTACCTGCTAGTAATAAGCCTTCTTTTTGATTTGCTCCTTTTAGGTAAACTTTTACGCTATTATCGTCTCTTTGAATATTATAGATTTCGCCTTTACTTCCATCAGAAAAATCAAAAGTCTTGGCATAACTTACATTATTGATAGTTTGCATGTCTTTATCATTATGTTCTTCTTTATATAAGTTTTTTTGATCCTTTGAGTTAATAGTAAAACTTATAGGGATTAAGCTTATGGATGTTTGATCTTTTATTTTTTCATAAGTTGCTCCTTCTGCTTCATAAGTAGTTACTATTGACCTGTCATCTTTATCACTGCTAGATGAATAGCTGTTAGAATGTCTCAACGAATACATTTTATCTCCAGCTTTTAAGATAAAGGAATGTTCGGTTAATACATCATTATTTCGCATTAAAGAAGTTTCTTCCGGTTCAGTGAAAGAAAGATGAGTGCCCAAAATATCGGATTCTAACTTATTAAATGTAGAATCAAATTGAGGAATATTAATTGAATAATCCTTTTCCATTGAATTTTTTAATGAGTCTGAAAAATCAACGTTTGCATCTAATCCAACATTAACCTTGTATTTTTGCATTACTACATCAATTCTTAAAGGGCCTTTTTCAGGTAATACAGATTTATTCAATCTATATTCAATGGTTATAACTAATGTCTTGTCATCTGTATGCCTAAATGACGTACTTCCACCATTAAATTTATTGTCACCATAATTTAATAAAACATTTGCTTCTTCTCTGTCATCTTTATCAAAAGGCGTTGGGGTTTGGATCGTGATTGTAGCTTTGAGGTCATTTTTTGTTCCAATAACACTATTTAGAGTTATTTTAACTCCATTTTGCTCAACAGAATTGTTATTTCCAATTAATCCAGAGTTAACTGCATAGGATGATTGAGCTTGTACATTATCAACAGCAAAGGCAGGCATTTGAATAAGTCCGATAATTAAAGCAGCTCCTAGCATGGAACTTAATAACCTATTTGTTTTTTTGTTTATCATAAAATCTCCTCACTTTAATAATTTTTTATATGGATATAATTTTCCATAAATTTAATATAGAGTTCATTAATTTGATAGTTTTATTTCATCACTCATTTTGTAAGTAGTAATTTCTTTTATCATAGGACTAATATTTAAAGTAGCAGCTTTATTTTTATCAACATTATCAAATTCTACAATGTAGCCAAGGGAATCTTTTGGATCCTTATAAAAGCTTGCAAACTTATTGTAATTATAAATAGTAGGATCATTTTGTCCTTTAAGATGATTGTAGTTCAAAGAAATATTGCTTGCTATAATTAAACTTTCTAATTCAGACTGTCCTTTGCAATATACCTTTACACTATTATCATTTCTTTCAACATTATATATTGTACCCTTCAATCCTCTAGAAGAGCTGAACTCTTTTTCATAAGTTAAGTTGTTTGCAGAGTCGGTGGTAGTGTTTTTATTACTATTATTAGATATCATAAGAGAATCATCCATTGAGACTTTATAAAGTATTGGAATTACACTTATATCCTTTCCATTTTTAACAGTATCATAATCTGGCAATTTAGATGCATAATACCCAATAAATGTTCCGTCGTCTCTAAGGCTACTTATTCTAGAATTTAATTTATAAAAATTGTTATCAACTTTTAATAATATTTGTGAATCCCAAAAATCATTATTGCCATCAATTTCATCTTCATTGTGTTTAGGACGAGTATAGCTTATGGTTGTCCCCATAGAATCTGAATCTAATTGTTTCAAAGTATAATTAATCTCAGGTATTGTTCCTGAAATATTTTTAGTAAATACTTTATTAATAGAATTAGTGAAATCTACAGGTACATCCATGCCAATATTAACTTTATAATTTGAAAGGACTACATCAACTCTTAAGTTTCCACTTTCAGGATATTCACCTTCGTAATTATTTTTTTCTAAGGTTAAAAACATAGTTTTATCATCTGCATATTGCCTAGAAGAGGTAGAGCTAAAGCCATAATCTTTGTTCCCATATGATACTTGAAAAAGCGAATTATTATGTTCAATTGCTTTAGGATCAGTGATTCCTTCAATTTTAAGAGTTACCCTTAAATTATGTTTTGTAGCTAGTGCACTACTAACAGTCACCTTAATCCCATTTTCTTCTGAACTTTTATTTATAGCTATAGAATAATCTTTAATTGGTGTAGCCGTATTATCTGTATAAGTAGCACTGGCACTAGTTGTTGTAGCAGTAGTGGCGGCTGTTGCTGCTATAGTATCATCAGCAAAAGCTGACGTATAAGTTATACCGGAAGCTAACATAAATGTCATGATTCCAAATATAGGACCAAGGGTTTTGATCAATTTTTTATTTATCATAAATATCTATCTCCTTTACTATAGTTTGTATGTAAAACTTTGTAAGAAATTTTATCTCCAATGGTATTGTATACCATTTCTTCAAAATTTTCATCTTAAATTTATCATAATTCTCATAGTGAGCAACTAGAAAATAATAGATCAGTATGCTACTCTATTTATTATTTATAGACAGATGTTAATTCAGATAAAATTACGGATATTACTGGTATAAATTGAAGGAATAAAAATTTTTTCTAAAAATGAACCAATTAATAACTTAATGTCTCTAATATATAGATGCATCGATAAGAATCGAAGGGAGAGAGCAAAGTGTCTGAAGAAGAACTTGTCATAAAAATCCAGTCTGGTGATATGAACGCATTAGGTGAATTGTTTGAAATATATAAAAATGAATCATTCAAATACTCATATCTTATTACAGGTAGCAAGTATACAAGTGAAGATATTGTACAAGAAGCATTCATAAGCTGTTATAAAAATATAAAAAGTCTTAAAAATCCTGAATTTTTTAAATCATGGTTTTTTAAAATGCTTACGAGAATTGCGTGGAGATATGCAAAAAAAGATAAAAAATCACTGCCAGTTGATAACATTTTTGAAAAATTAGATGAAAAAAATATTGATACTTCTATAGAGCAATATTTAAGAAAAGAGCAAAATAATAATCTTTATGCAGAAATTGAAAAGCTTGATTTAAAACAGAAAACAGTAATAGTTCTATATTATTTTAATGGTCTTACAGTTAGCGAAATTGCAAAAGTAATGGGATGCTTTGAAGGAACGGTCAAATCGAGACTTCATAGTGCAAGAAAAAAATTAAAAAGCAGTTTAATTAAATGTGACGATGAATATAATCATAGAAATTTGAAGAGGGTGGGACTTGATGGATAAAAATTTTGATGAAAATATAGATCAAAAAATTAAAGAGGCCTTAATTCATAAAGCAGATGATGCTTCATTACCTGAAAATATGTTTTTCAAAATTAGAAATGAAATATTAAGAGAAAAAGATAATAAAGGAGTTTTTACTATGAAACATAAATTATTAAATCCAAAGACATTCATAATTGCAGGAATGGTCATTATTGCAACAACCGTAACATGTGTTGCAGCAACTAATCTTTCTGGAATATTTGGTTCAACATCTCATTTAACTGAAATTAAAACTTTTCCAAGTAAAGATAAAGTAAAAGAGACTGTTGGCTTTACACCTAAATATGTTGAATTCTTTAATAATGGATTTAAATTTGATACATTTAATTATTCAAACAATGAAGTACGTAATGAAAAAGGAGACGCTACTGAAAAATACAAGAGCGCAGATTTTGATTATAAAAAAGATGGTTCTAAAAAAGGCCAGATTTTAGCTATGTCTGCTGAAAAAACAGATGAGAAATCTTTTTATGGAAACATGCCCAAAAATGCTTCTGAAGTAGAATATAATGGAGTTAAAATCATATACACTAACAGTCAATACAAATCAGTTCCAGAAGGATATAAACCAACAGACGAAGAAAAAGACTTAGAAGATAAAGGGCTTCTTGAAATTGGATATGGAAGTGAAAAAGATGAAATAAAGGTTAGTCAAAATCAATCAGTTATGTGGTATGAAGATGAACTATCTTATTGCATTATTAATATGGATTATACTGAACTAAGCAAGGATGACATGATCAATATGGCAAAGGAAGTTATAGGATAAAAATAAGCTCTGAGGAATTACACGACGGGCTTTGTTTAGTGAATGTGTAAAGATGGGCTACATTGTGGATATAAATTCCAAAATGTAGCCTGGTTTATTTCAATATATTATTTTGAAATTTCTTTATTCTTTATATAATCCTCCCACCAAATAGTTAATTCATAAAGTAATGGTAACAGATTTCTTCCTTTATAAGTTAAGGTGTATTCTACTCTTACAGGCATTTCATTATATTGATTTCTAATAACTAACTCATCATTCTCGAGTTCACGTAATGAATTTGCTAGCATTGTATTTGTTATTCCGGATACGTCTCTTTTTAATTGATTAAAGCGACATACGTCCTTTCTTAGTAACTGCCCTAATATATTCAGTTTCCATTTGCCTCCGATTACTTCCAATGCATATTTTATACAGCATTTTTCATTAAAATCTGATTCCTTTATTGTATTTAAATATTTCTCTAATTCTTGTTTGCTTGCCATATCGATTCCTCCCTAGGTAAGAAAAATAATACCTAATCATTAAATTCTGCGTTCTTGTTAATATATATTTATTTAAGTACAATAATTATACCAAGTACTTTTATTTGAGTAAATATCAAATGAAGGAGAATAAATATGGTAAGTAGACAGTTAATCTAATTTAAGAAATATTTGTATTTAAAAGGAGAGATATTAAATGTCAAAAGTAGTTATTTTTAATGCTAGTCCAAGAAAGAATGGGTATAATTCAAAATTATTAGAACAAGTGGCAAAAGGTGCTGAGTCTAAAGGTGCTGAGATTATAGAATTTAATTTAAACGATGCTGGGATCCGTGGATGCCAAAGCTGCTTCTATTGCCGTACCCATGATGGTTGTGCTATTAATGATTATCTTAAACCAATGTATGAGGCTATTAATGAAGCAGATGCTATTGTATTTGGATCTCCAATCTACTACTATCAAATTACAGGTCAAGCAAAAGTTTGGTTAGACCGTACATTTCCATTGATTGACCATGATGGAAACACCATTACACCTAGACATCCAGGTAAAAAGGTAGTAACAATATTTACTCAAGCTAATTCAAATCCTGAAGTAGGTGCAGAAGGTATTAAATATGTTACTAATGTCTTCAACGCATATGGTTGGAAATTAGAGGACAATATTCATGTTTGTGGAGCTGAGTTTGTTCCAGATTCAAAAGCGTTAGAGGAGTTATCTTTAAGAGCATTTAAGGATGGGGAAAATCTAGTTGGATAAAATCCTAGAAAGATATAAAACTTATAAAAATTAAAGTGTAATGAAGATAGAACATTTAAAGCTAATTGTTCTATCTTTTTAATATTTAAACATAAATATTAAAAAGTCTTTTTTAATGTATCAAATTGCTTAAAGAATTCCATTATTTCTTGGAGGGGTTTTTGCTGTCCACTTAGAAACCATTTTCGCCAAACAGCATAAACGCCTGCTGACATGAAAGTTGTCCAGTATTCACCACTATCAGGAGCATAAAATTTGTTTATTTCTTCTATGAAAATCTGCTGAATGATTGGTTCATATCCACGGTCAACAGATGAGAGTAAATCATCACTAAAGGTGCTGAAGAACTTTAATTGGATATCAAATTTATCAGAGAAGGATGGATTCTGATGAATCGTATAAAATACAGCCGCAATCTTTGGCTGGTAGTACTCATACAAAATCTGCTCGAGATCGTTAAAATTTCGGTAAAAAGCCATGCGGCTTACCCCTGCCCGTTTACAAACTTGTGAAACTGTCAATTCTGACAACTTTTCTGTTGCAAGCAACTGCAGCATAGCTGTTGTTATAAAATCCTTTGTATCTTTTTTGATGGCTTGCGAGTGATTTGTTGCTGCCATTACAATACCTCCCTTATTGTCACATATGATCGCTTCTGTGTTGATTTCATCTTGATAATAGTATATGCTAATTGCACAGAGGTTACAAGTGAAACCTTAGTGAGGGGGAATTTATTATGGAAAAAGAATTAGTTTTAGTAACAGGTGGAAGCGGCTTTATTGCCGTACACATAATATTAAAGCTTTTGAAACGGGGATATAGAGTTCGTACAACACTTCGTACATTGTCACGCCAAGATGAGGTTAAGTCAATGCTTGCAAAAGGCGGAGCAGTTGATTTTGAAAATCTTGAGTTTATACAGACAGATTTGACAAGTGATATAAACTGGATAGAGGCTGCAACTGATGCAAATTATGTTATTCATGTGGCATCACCAACACCAGCCACACGTCCTGATGATGGTGATGAAATGGTGAAAATGGCAGTTGATGGTACATTGCGAGTGATGAAGGCAGCGAAAGCGGCAGGTGTTAAACGTGTAGTCCTAACTTCTGCCTCAGGGGCAGTGCTTTCAGGCCATAAATCTCATCCGGAAATTTTTACAGAGAAAGATTGGACTGACTTGTCAGGCAATATTGATGCATACCAACGTTCAAAAACTATGGCAGAGCTTGCAGCTTGGGAATTTGCAAAGAAAGAGAATATTGAACTCTCAGCTGTTAATCCTGTGGCGGTCATGGGACCTGTACTTGGACAGGATTTTTCTCACTCTAATCAAATTATTCGCGCGATGCTAAATGGGGATATGCCATTCCTCTTAAATATTGGATTTGATTACGTTGATGTGAGAGATGTTGCAGAATTACATTTGCTTGCGATGACATGTCCAGAAGCAGCTGGGGAGCGATTTATTGCTACTACAGGTGAAAATCTGACATATAAAGAAGAAGCGAAAATTTTGCAGAGATACTTAGGAAGTACAGCAAAAAAAGTATCTACTAAGGCACTGCCGGATTTTATGATTAAATTTATGGCAATTTTTAAAAAGGATTTACGTATGCCAGCAACGTTTTTAGGACAAAACACAGCTTGTAGCAACGCAAAAGCTAAAAAGTTACTTGGCTGGCAGCCAAGATCAGCAGAAGAAGCAATCGTGGCAACTGCAAAAAGTATGATTGAACTTGGATTAATTGATAAATAGACATTAAAATTATACTAAGGTTCTCTAGATAGCAGACAATCATTAAGTTTTTGAGTTGTCTTCTCTTAAGCAAAAATAGCACTTGACAGCGACACGGTGAATAGTATCGTAAATAAAGGCGAAAAAACAGCCCAGAAGCAATATATTACAATGCTTCTGGGCTGCTTTATATTAAGGAATATTGGTGATAAGCAGAAATGACCGACACTTGAGTTACAAGAAAGAGGCATCAAGCTTTTCAGGCAGGTTTTATTACAAGTATAATATTCATGGTGATAGGAATTATTCCAGCTTTGTTTCTAACCAACAAGGTGATGGAGGACAACAAAATATCAGCAATGACCGACAATGAATCAGAATAAAAAAGATGAGTAGTTCTATTATTTGCTGATGTTACGGAGAACTTCATCATAAGCAAATAATAAGGCAGAGAATGTTTGGTATTAGAATTACTTTTTTATTAAATGCAACTTTTAGTTGTCAACTGTGTTATATTTAGGTGGTAGAAATATGATAATATTGTAAGTATACTAATACCAGGAGGGGTTAAACTATGAGTTTTCAGGAACAATTGCAAACACTTAGAAAAGCAAAAGGTCTATCGCAAGAAAAATTAGCTGAATTCTTAGGCATATCAAGACAATCAGTTGCAAAATGGGAAGTAGGACAGTCATATCCAGATATAGCTAGATTAATTGCATTAAGTGAGTTCTTTAAAGTAAGCATTGATAAATTAGTCAATGATTATGAAGAAAATTGTAGGTTATCAATAGAAGAAAATAAAGTTAATAATATAAATAGAAATATAATTGATTTTCTATGTAGGGCTAAAAAAGCTACGTATGCTGGAAATGGTGGAGAGTGTAAATCTTCAAGACCAAATTCGCATGATTTAGAATATGTAGAAGGAAACTTAAAATATATTGATACCTATTTAGGTGGAGAAAGATTTTCTGGGGAAGAAGGTTTGTGGCAAGATGATATTCCATTTTGGTCAATGAATTATACTGGAAGAGTTTTGGATGAAAGATTTTCAGATAGTTTTTTAAAGGAAGCTTTGAGTTTAGTAACTGAAGAGAATCCATATAGAGGTCCTATTATTTATCAAAATGGACAGTATAAATATCATTGCATTATAAATGGTGAATTTAAGTGGTTTCAAGGGCATGAGGAAATATATTTTGGTAATATTAAAGTTTATGAATGTTATTTTCATGGAGGATCAATTAAATAGTTAAAACAAGGAGTAATATTATGATATTAAACAGAAATGATTTATGTTGGTGTAAAAGTGGAGTGAAGTATAAAAATTGTCATTTAGAATTTGATAAGAAATTAAGTGACTTAAAAAGAAAAGGACATATAGTACCAACAAGAGATCTTATAAAAACAAAAGAGCAAATTGAAGGAATAAGAAAGAGTGCAGAGGTTAATAATGGTCTTTTAGATTTGATTAGTGAAAACATCAAAGAAGGCATGACAACAGAGCAGATAGATAAATTAGCATATGATTATACTATATCAAAGGGTGGAATTCCAGCAGACCTTAATTATGATGGATTTCCTAAAAGTATTTGTATATCAATAAATAATGAAGTATGTCATGGAATACCAAGTGACGATGTTGTCCTTAAAAATGGGGATATTGTAAATGTGGATGCTACTACTATATTAAATGGATATTATTCAGATGCATCAAGAATGTTTATGATTGGTGAAGTAAGTGAAGAAGCCAGAAAATTGGTTCAAGTAACTAAAGAATGCGTAAATAAAGGACTGGAAGCAGTTAAACCTTGGGCATTTTTAGGAGATATTGGAGCAGCAATTCAGGAACATGCAGAAAATAATGGCTATTCAGTAGTTAGAGAATTTGGAGGACATGGAGTTGGTTTAGATATTCATGAAGATCCATTTGTTTTTCATTTTGGAAAAAGAGGAACAGATATGGTTTTGGCGCCTGGAATGGTGTTCACAATTGAACCAATGATAAATGCTGGAAGTTATGAAATATTTATAGATGAGGATAATGGATGGACTGCATTGACAGCTGATGGTTCTCTTTCAGCACAATGGGAACACACAGTTCTTGTAACAGAAGATGGGGTAGAAGTTATTTCAAAATAATTATGTAATTTCACCTATTTGTTATATAAATAAGCAAAGAATTAAATAATTCTTATTTGACAAATAAAATCTATTATTTATATAATTTCTTTATGATTTAAGAATGGGAGGTATTATATTAGCTATGATTTATTAATTCACTTTCAAGCCCAATTTTACAATAAGCGCAAGTTTGTGTTTTTTTGTTATACGCTGGAGTGGATGATTAGCTAATAATATACCTTTTAGTATGGGAATATCACAATATTTTTGTTAGCAAAAATGTTTTTTCTATTTTGAGAAGTGTAAAGAAAATTAATGGACTAAAGTTGAATTGTTAGCTTTTCCATAGTTTTAGGTGCATTTCATAGCAGTTAAGGGTAATTTTTAGATATGAAAATAATTGACATCCTCTCCAGTAAACTAGAGGGGATTTTTTATGCTTTTAGTAACTTAATAAATATTTTAATACGTTGTATGTATTATTTGGGAAAATATATATATTGATATTTTTCAATTGGAGAAAATTTATATAAAATAAGGAGTTAAAATTTAATGAATATAAAGATTAATGAATATTACATTCCGACATCTCTATCAGGTCCATATGGAATTACTGCAGGTATTGATGAAGCACTATGGTTTACAGAAAATAAAGCGAATAAGATAGGAAGAATTACTGTAAAAGGTGAAATAGAAGAATACCTTGTTCCATCACAGGATGCTGGACTTTCAATAATAGTTTCTGGGACGAATGGAGATTTATGGTTTTCGGAATATAATGCTAATAAAATAGGGAAAATCACAATAAAAGGTGAAATAGTAGAATACAGTATCCCAACTGCTGATTCAGGACCTTTTGGGATAACTGAAGGACCTGATGGAGCAATATGGTTTACAGAACTTACAGGAAATAAGATAGGTAGAATTTCAAATTTAGGAGAGGTTATAGAATACAAATTACCTAATGATAGTTCATACCCGTCTTCTATAGTATGTGGCAGTGATGGTGTACTTTGGTTTACAGAGAATCAAGGCAATAAAATAGGCAAAATTACTATGCTCGGAGAGATTACTGAATATACTATACCTACAATAGGGTCAGGACCAGTTGGAATTACAAGTGGGCCTGATGGAGCATTGTGGTTTGTAGAAATAAACGGAAATAGAATAGGAAGAATTACAACGGAAGGAATTATTAATGAGTATGATTTGAAAACTGTAAAGGCCAGACCGCATGCAATTATTACTGGTAGTGATGGAGCACTTTGGTTTACTCAATGGGGAAGCAATCAAATAGGCAGAATTACAACAAGTGGAGATGTTAGTGAATATGAAATTCCTACAGCAAATTCAGAACCACATGGAATAGCAGTAGGACCAGATAAAGCAATTTGGTTTGCTGAGGAATGCAATAAAATAGGACAATTAATACTTTTGTAAAATTCCAGAAATAAGACTGACTCTGAGACTTTCTTTGGGTCAGCCCACAAATGAATCATATGCGAACTTTGATTAAAGGAGTTGTCTGTGGTGTTCAAGTGGAAGAGATTGAAGAACCAACTATTCAGGAAATTCGCTATTTAGATAAGCTAATAGATGAATTAGAAAAAGCAGCTGATAAACCATTTAAAGTAGATACTTTCCCAGTAAATATGAGCGGATTTTCAGGGCTCCCTTGTAGGGTGATTGCTGAAGTATAGTGGTGTGAGAGGATGGAAACAAAATAATTGTTTTCATCCTACTCCATTTATTATAATGTATTTTGCTATAGCTTATTTTTAGGTTATAGTGATTAACTTGATTGATTATTTTCAGTAGCTTTCATTTCTTTATTTAGGAAATAAGATATTACTGTTCTAATTATAACTATAGCAGCTAGTCTCAAAATATCATGCATGGTAGGATTTAATATAGAATTTATAATATCTGCACTTATTAAAATTTCCAAACCTAATAGTATATAAGAGCCTAAATAATTTTTTGTAGATGTAATCTTTTGGACTATATTTGATCTATTATTAGAAGATATCTCCAATTTGATAAAACTTATTAAGCAAAGAAAAACTCCCCAGACTATGATTGTTATGGATAAGCCCTGTAAAACTATTATAAGGATTTCAAGAATATTTTTAATATCCAATGCTGCACCTCCTTTATTAGAATACAGTTTACCCGTAAACATCATATTATAAACTAATTCCAAATCTCATTTTACTCATACATTGAATAATTGTTACTTTAATCTCTCATCAAAACACAATTGAATTTTAATACCAAATGGGTCTTCAATAATACCATATGCTTTACTAAATATATTACTGGCTAATGGTACAATTATTCTAACTCTTTCATCTGTAATTAAGCTATTGTAGAATTGTTGGATTTCCTCCAAATCAGCACTTTGAATACATAGAGAAGTATTATTACCAGCTTGGTACTGTTCATTAGCATCCATTGGATTTTCATTAAGCATAATTTTAGTCTTACCTATTTTTAAAACAGAGTGAGAGATGTGATTTTTATTTTCGTTATTAATTTCTATTGATTTATCACCCATCTTTACCAGGTCTGAATATGTTACAATCATTAACTGTTCTGCATTAAAGTGTTTCTTGTAAAAATTAATAGCATCTTGTGCTTTTCCATTCATTGAAAGGAAAATAGCAATTTCTAGCGTTGTACTCATAATATTAATCTCCTTCGTATAATAAATTAGATATCAATGACTATATTATTGATATAATTAGAGTATAATACTCAAAGGTGTCAAAATATGAAACCTTTATTAAGGAAAATTTTACAATGGGGGATATATGAAAAAATCAGAAAGATTAAACCATATGATGATGTATTTGAATGACCTCGATTACTTTAATTTAAGTGATTTAATGAATAAATATAACATTTCAAAAAGTACAGCTTTACGTGATATTGCTTCATTAGAAGAATTGGGAATGCCTATTTATGCAGAGCAAGGTAGGTACGGAAGATATGTTATATTGAAAAATAGATTATTGTCACCTATTATATTTACAATAGATGAAGTATATGCTTTATATTTTGCAATGCTCACACTGAAAGCCTACGAGTCTACGCCTTTTCATTTAAGTATAGAAAAATTAAATGAAAAATTTGAAAAATGCTTATCAGGAGAACAAATAAAAGAAATTAATAAGATGAAAAAGGTCTTGAAATTTGAAGCATCCAAGCATAATAGTGTTAGTCAATTTTTAGATAAGATTTTAGAAAGTATTATTAATGAAATTAGCTGTAAGATTAAGTATTTGAAAAATAATAAAAATGTAAATTATCATATACAGTTTTTTGAAATTTCTTCTAAGTTTGGACAGTGGTATGCCAGTGGAATAGAACTTAAGAGTAATAAATACAAAGTTTTTAGATGTGATAAAATAACATCATTAGAATTTAGCAATGATAAGTTAGAATTTCCAATTGAAAAATTAATAAACTCTCCCTTAGAATTCTACCAATCTGATAAAAGCATTCAGTTTGAAGTAGAGATTTTAGATAGTGCAAAAGATATTTTTTATAAGGAAAACTATCCTTCTATGAAAATAGAGTTAGGGACAAAGACAATCATAAAGGGATTTTTTAATGTGGGTGAAGAAGAATTCATATCTGATTATTTTCTTAGATATGGTACCTCTATTAAATCAGTGCAACCACAATCATTAAAATCTATTATTTATGAAAAAATTAAAAAGATTCTAAATTATTATGAAGAAATTTAAAACTTATATATACTAAAATATTAATTTGATTAAAGTCCTAATATATAAGTTTTCTATTGAGGATATTAAAAAAGTTATGAGCGATAAATTCAGATTTCTCGTTAAGGTAATTTACAATCTGTAGATTTGACGTAGTAAATTATAAAAATGTTCTTTGAAAATTGAGTAATATAGCTTTTACAAGATATGTTATAATTGATTTGTAATGGTAAATTATTGTAATAAAACAAAATTTATATTTCGAATTGATTTGGAGGTGATACATATGGATATTACTATTGAATTTGGGGAAGTAAATGATATTGATGAATTAGAAAATCTTTATAATGATTTAAATGATTATTTGGCAGATGGAGTAAATTATCCGGGATGGATAAAGGGTATATATCCTGTAAGGCAAAATGCAATTGATGGCATTAAAAACGGAAATCTTTATGTAGCAAAGCATAATGGAACAATCATTGGTTCTATTATTTTAAGCCATGAGCCTGAACCGGCATATTATAATGTTAAATGGGGATTTGAGTATGACTATTCAGATGTTTTTGTTATACATACATTTGCTGTTCATCCAAGATTTATGAAATGTGGTGTAGGTAAAGCGCTAATGGACTTTGCTGATAAATATAGTGTTAAGTCAAAAGTTAAATCAATTAGATTGGATGTTTTTGAAGGTAATATGCCTGCCATTAGGCTTTATGAAAAATGTGGATTTAAATATATTGATACTGTTGATTTGGGCCTTGGAAACTACGGATTGGATTCGTTTAAACTGTATGAAAAATTAATATGAAATAATATGTATAGTCCTATATAGTATTTGTTGAATATTTTCCATATAGTTATGAATCAGTAAAATTAAATAGCAAATTTTAAAATCGTATTATTCAAGAAAATGAATTTACGATTTTTTTTAATTCGTAATACTAAAAGGAAGTAATAAAAGTTTCATTAATTTCTAATTATGGGAGGATCATATTATAAGTAGAAAGCGATTTTATTGAATATTTGAAAGTAATTGGTATATAATTAGATTAATGTGAATAAATGCAAATAAACTCGCTATGGATTTTGAGGGGATAATTATGTATTATAATACTAAATTCAAAATTATTAATATAACAATATCAATAATAACTATTTTAACAGCAATATTTTCTATTTTGAAACCTAATCTAAGAATGATTATTATGCCAATTGTGCTTATGTTATTAGGAATACAACAATTAATAATGGGTATTAATTATTTCAAGTTAAATAAGAAAAAAGAATATACCTTATTAATAGGAGTTAGTATATTTTTGTTCTTATGTTCAATAGTTTCAATTAAACTTATAAATTCCTAATATTATTAGGAGGGGTTTTTTAGTGAAAATTTCAGAGAAATGCTTTAAATATTATAAATAAAGAAAATTACATAAGTGAGGATGTATTATGACAAAACATAAGATTTATACAATGAGTGTAGCAAGTGTCTACCCCCTTTATGTTATGAAGGCGGAGAAAAAGGGACGTACAAAAACAGAGGTTGATGAAATAATCCTATGGTTGACAGGATATAGCAAAGAAGAGCTAGAAGCTGAGCTGGAAAAACAGGCTGATTTTGAGACTTTCTTTGCAGAAGCTCCTAAAATGAATCCTTTACGAACTTTGATTAAAGGAGTTGTCTGTGGTGTTCGAGTGGAAGACATTGAAGAACCAACTATGAAGGAAATTCGCTATTTGGATAAGCTAATAGATGAGCTAGCAAAAGGAAAAGCGATGGATAAAATTTTAAGAAAATAATTATTAAAAGCGAAGAAACACTGATTTTATATGAGAAATATAAATAATTGGTGTTTTTTGTTGACCTGATTAATTTTGAAACATCATGTAATGTATTTTTAGTTAGTATAAAGATTAGCGAGGTTATGTGAAATAAGTTATATAAAAATGTTAGGAAGAAGATTTTGCATATAAATTATTTCTTTTGTAAGAATAATGTACCATCACTTTGAAGTTCTCCATATATTATATCAGCTAAATTAGATATATTTTGAATTTTAAGTTGAGAATATAACCAATCTTCGCTTAAATTTAATTCTTTCAAATTATGTTTAACTATTTTTCCGTCAGAAATTATTTCAGATGGTAAATATTTTGGTGTAGGAATATTAATGTTCATATCAGATTTAGTAATTTGCTGATCTTGTGGCTTTTTCATTACACTTAAGTTTCCATTGGGCTCTAATATAGCATATTCTACTTCTTTAATAGAGAATATATTTTGTTTCCTAAGTAGCATTAATAAGTCATCTAAATTAACACGATTAGATGTTAAAGAAGCTTTTAAAATTACCCCTCTTTTTATAACTATTGTAGGTTGACCATCAATTATTTGTCTTAATTTACTGAATTTTAAGCCAATGTATTCAACTAAAAGAGTTAATACACACCAAAAAATTAACCCTATAAAATCATCCCAAAAAGGTTCTTCGGTTTCACGAATCATATTAGCTGCTATTGAGCCAATTGTGATTCCAGTAAAGTAATTAAAAAAAGTTAGATGACTCATTTGTTTTTTTCCTAATATTCTGGTTAAAACTAGTAATGTTATAAAAAGTATAAATGTTCTTAGTAAGACGTCAGGTGTGTTTGTTGGGATCATTGGTATTACCTCCTAAAGTTATAGTGAAAATAATATTTATGCAAACAAAATATTGCAGTATAAAAAGTAATAAATATAAATGGATTATTGACTATTAATAACGTTTATATTCAAATAAATAGTCAATTATAATGATTAATGCATAAATTGTCCACATATTAAAAAAATGTATATAGAAAATTGAATAATAGGATATTCAAAAGATATGTTATAATTATCCATAAATAAATTAAAATCATAAGTGGGTTTAATTTTTTATAGACTAGAATACTATATTGCTTGGGCAAGATATTTATTATTGGAGGTACCTATGGAAAAGATTATTACAGATCGATTAGTACTTAGAAGTTTCTCATTGGCTGACGCTAAAGGTTTACTGGGATATTTATCGAATCCTAGAGTTAACTGTTTTCGAGGTGAGAAAATAACAACACATGAGGAGGCTATATCAGAGGCTAAAAAGAAAAGTGAAGATGACTCTCATATTGCTGTTTTATTGAATGATGACGAGAATTTAATTGGAGAATTATTTTATTTGTATGAAGAACCAGACACCTATTCCATAGGATGGAATTTTAATGAACAATATGAGGGAAGAGGATATGCTGGCGAGAGTGCGAAAGCTTTATTTCAATACCTTTTCAACGAAAAAAGAGCTAGAAGATTATATGCATATGTTGAAGATGATAACTATCGATCACAAAAACTGTGTGAAAAATTAGGGATGCGTAAAGAGGGATGTTTTTTAGAATTTATTTCGTTTATAAAAGATGAAAATGGAATTCCTAAATATGAAAATACGTTTCAGTACGCATTACTGAAAAAAGAATGGGAGAAACAACAAATTTAATTCTGTTACAATTAATGTAATTTGAAACATAAAACTAAAAATGATATAATTAAAAATAAAATAAGAAAGCGGTGATAAATTTGGATAAAATATCGCTAGATAAAGAAACGATCCTTAATGCGACAGAAGAAATAATTCGCCGTTTCGGACCAGATAAAGCGAATATAACTGACGTGGCAAAATTATTAAAAGTAAGTCATGCTGCAATTTATAGATATTATAATGGAAAAACAGATCTATGGAACGCTGTTACCGAGCGTTGGCTTACACGTTTGCATGCTCCGTCAAATAACATATTAAAAGAAGATAGTCCTGCAGATGTTAAACTTAGTAATTTACTCGAAAGTTTTGTTGAAGCTAAACATCACAGTGCTATTAATGATCCGGAAATGTTTGCAAACTACATAAAACTAGCTCAGAGATCAATGGAAGTAATAAAAAAGGGTATAGAAGAGGGAATTAATTCTATTGAGAAGGTTATAGTGCAAGGAATTACAGAAGGTATATTCTTTACAGAATCTCCTTATCAAGAGGCAAGATCTGTATATCTTGCAACCAGCGTTTTTATTCATCCAAACACATTTGAAGATCCTGACAGAAAACAAAACATAGAATCTGTTATAAATCTTCTAATAAAAGGACTTAAGAATTCCAATAAGTAAATATTTTATATAAGAAATGGCCGACTATTATCGGCCATTTCTTATATGGTTATCTAAATCACAGTCACATTAAAATATAAATTAATGCAAATCATACAATTGCTTTCCTATTATTTTCCCCAAGTAACCTGCAATGGACTTCTATCTACCAAACGTTTATAAGTGTATTTTGGAAAGCCGACCATAAGTCCTCCTGTAACCTTCATATTTTCTGGCAAATTCAAAATATCAAGTAATGGCCTATAACCAGAAGCAGCACAAGCGTCAAAAAATCCAGTAATGCAACTTCCAAGTCCCATTGAAGTCGCATAAAGTTCAGCATATGCTAGAGAAAAAAGCGTACTGTCATGTCCCATTGATGAAGAATTTTTATGAACTATTGGTATCACTAGACAAGGAGCATTACGCAATACAACATCATCACCAGTATCACGATAGTGTCTTACATGACTGGTAAATGGTGCTTCTAATGGTGATCCAGCATAAGGTGGGTTTTTCAATGCCTCTTCTAACCAATCAATTGCAACTGATGTGATTTTGCGTAATGTATCAGGATTATCAATTACATGATAGGAAACTCCTTGTGAATTACCACTTGTTGGCGCAAATCTGGCAATATTTAAAAGCTGTTCTATCTTTTCTCTAGGAACTGGTTTATTTTGAAATTCCCTAATAGAACGTCTGCTGCGGAGAAAGCGAGATGCAGTATCTTCGTCAAGAACTGGTGTTTTTTCTAGTTCTACTTGATTTGCTAAAGGCGTTTTTACATTGTCAAGTGCTGCGCAGTGACAAACAGCAACACAGTGACCACATGCGATACAAAACTGTCCTACTACCTTTGGTCCATTTTCATCCATACCTATAACACCAGTTGGACAGACTTTGGAGCAGCTTCCACACTTAGTACATTTAGATTGATCAACCTGTATCAAATTTCTATTATCCTTTTCCATATTATAATTCCTCCCCTTGAGATGATTATATAATTTAATCACGAGTTACAAATATTTGATGATGTAACCTGTAATTGGATTTTATCATATAATAAAGCTAATTACAAGTTTATAAATATGTAACTTATAATTAGTTATGCCAGCTCCACATATAATTTGAATATATAAAACACCATCAGCCCTGTCTTTACTAATAAGGTAATTTTCATAATAGTAGATTTCTTATTTTTTGCGATAATCAAAAATTTAAAAATAATTTTTTAAAGTAGTTTTACTTTAAAAATTGAACAATGTGATGTTTACCAAATGTGTTATAATTGTTTTGCTGAAGTAAATTTATGTAAAACAATGATACAATAAAGCTTCATTGGAGTAGCGTATAAATTTTATTTATTGGAGGAATAGAAAAAGATGAAAATAGGTTTTTTTGATTCAGGTATTGGCGGTATCACTGTATTATATGATACGTTAAAAGTGTTACCTAATGAAGATTATATATATTATGCAGATACATCAAATGTTCCATATGGACCAAAACCAAAAGATGAAGTTAAAAAGTATATTTTAAATGCTATAGATTTTATTGTTGAACAAGGAGTTAAGGCAGTAGTTATTGCTTGCAATACTGCTACAAGTGTAGCAATAGAGGCGTTGAGAAGTAAATATAGAATTCCGATTATTGGTATGGAGCCTGCAGTAAAGCCTGCCATTGAAAAAAACAAAGATATGAATAAACGAGTATTGGTAACTGCCACTGCTTTGACGTTAAAGGAAGAAAAATTACATAATCTTATTTATAAATTAGATAACGAACATGTTGTTGACTTACTTCCTCTTCCAGGATTAGTTCAATTCTCAGAAAGACTTGAGTTTGATGAACAAATAGTATTACCGTATCTTAAAGAGGAGTTATTTAAATTTGATTTAAATAATTATGAGGCTATTGTTTTAGGGTGTACCCATTTTTCTTACTATAAGGATATGGTTAGAAAATTAGTGCCTTCAAATGTTAGTATAATCGATGGAAACATTGGCACTGCAAAAAATCTTAAAAGAATTTTGAAAGAAATGAATTTATTAAATGAAGGGCATGGCAACATCACTTTCTATAATTCAGGAATTAGAGTAGAGGATAAAGCAGTATTAGATAAATATAACAGACTATTTGAAAGAATGGATAATATCAACGAATATAATATTTCTGAAAAGATTTAAGAGCCATTCATCAGAAATGATTACAGGAAATAGTAAAAACTAAAATGGAATCCTAATTGCTGATCATTATGATCATGATATTGAAGGCAGATTAAATACTTCAAGAATTTATCCTTTTTACTTATTTCTTAAATCTTCTTCATATTTAAGTTTAATATTTTGAATACTAGTAAGTTGTTTTTCAAGATCATATTTTTTTTGTAGAAGTAATTCTTCGTGTTCTAAAATCATTAAATATCTATCTTTAAGTTTTACTGCATTCTCTGAAGAAAGTTCAAAATAATTACGAATTATTTCAATTCCAAAGCCTGTATTCCTCAGGCATTGAATAGTTGTTAATCTGCTAACATTATTATCAGAGAACATGCGAATATTATTTTTATCTCGTTTTATATCTGAAAGTAAGCCAATATCTTCATAGTATCTAATAGTAGGTTTAGATAAGTTTGTAATTTGAGAGACTTGATTAATTGTATATTTTGGTATATCTCCAGACTCAAAAATTTCCATAAAACCTCCTTAAATTATTACTTGACTTAAAGTTACTTTAACGTACTACAATAAGCATATCACATAAATATATGAGTTTCAATGTAGAGGTGGTATGCATGCATAGAGTATAAAAAAGAATTTACGGATCTATTAGAGTGTTTATTGTCAATCGCGTATATTACTTCACAATACACATTATTTAAGGTGATGGTAAAAGTATAATTTAAATAAAAATTTATGGAAGGTGGAAGAAATATGAAGAAAAGTATAGGAGCGAAATTGGCATTCTCTCCATTACCAACTCTTGTAATAGGAACTTATAATGTAGATATGGAACCAAATGTAATGACTGCTTCGTTTGGGGGAATAGTTTCAGCAGCTCCTCCAGCTTTAGGCGTTTCTATAAGAAAAGCTACCCTTACTTATGAGAATATTATTAGAAGCAAGGTGTTTACAATTAGTATTCCTAGTGAGAATTATATAAAGGAAATGGATTACTTTGGACTAGTCACTGGAAAGAATAATTCTAAATTTTTAGATACAGGTTTAACAGCAACCAAAGGGACTTTTGTAGACGCACCATATGTTGAAGAATTTCCAATAAATATAGAATGTAAACTAATAAAAACAATTGAATTAGGTTCACATATTCAATTCATAGGAGAGATAGTAGAGGTTAAGATTAGTGAAGAAGTAGTTGATGAAAAAGGGAATAGCGATATTGCAAAACTAAAACCTATTTCATTTGTAGGCAATGACCGTGGTTATTATGGATTAGGTGATAAGCTTGGAAATGCATTTTCTATAGGTAAGGATTTTAAAAAATAATAACATCTAGTAAAATTATTTTTCCAATGAAGTTGCTGAGTAAAAGCAAGCAATAAATAATAAACACATTATTCTAAAATGAATGGTGTGTTTTTTTATGCTCAAAGTTTTTACGAAAGGAGGGCGGGATGACTTGGAAAGACCAAGTAAAAACGTTATGGTTATGAGTAAGAATTTAACTCATGAGTAGCGCTAGCCTAGATTAGAAACTGAATTAAAAGGGAAAGTGGACAAGTTGAAACCGCCAACCCATATAAATGCTAAGAAGAAAATTATAGTTGACAATTAGTCTAATTAGACTATAATATGTAAGTGATGTTAGTCTAATTAGACTAATGATAAATACAAATGTATTATTGGTAATAGTAAATACTTAATATTTATTGAGAACTAAAAGCATTTCTTAGTAAAGATTAAACAAAAGAGAGGATGAAAAAAATGATTAAATCGTTTTTAATGGTAGGACAGTCAAATATGGCTGGGCGTGGGTTCATTCATGAGGTAGCGCCAATTTATAATGAAAGAATACAAATGTTGCGTAATGGTAGATGGCAGATGATGACAGAGCCCATTAATTATGACCGTCCTGTTTCAGGAATAAGTCTTGCCGGTTCATTTGCAGATGCATGGAGTCGTCAAAATCAAGAAGATACTATTGGTTTAATTCCTTGTGCTGAAGGTGGAAGCACACTAGATGAGTGGGCTGTAGACGGAGTGCTTTTTAGACATGCTATAACTGAAGCTAAATTTGCTATTGAAAGTAGCAAGCTCACAGGAATTTTATGGCATCAAGGAGAAAGTGATAGTGTTAATGGGAATTATAAAGTATATTATAAAAAATTACTTTTAATCATTGAGGCTTTTAGAAAAGAGTTAAATGCTCCAGATATTCCAATTATCATTGGTGGATTAGGAGATTTTTTAGGCAAAGAAGGATTTGGAAAAAGTTGCACTGAATATAAATTCATTAATGAAGAGTTACAAAAGTTTGCTTTTGAACAAGACAATTGTTTCTTTGTTACAGCATCAGGTTTAACTTCTAATCCTGATGGTATTCATATTGATGCAATTTCTCAAAGAAAATTTGGTTTACGTTATTTTGAGGCCTTTTCGAATAGACAACATGTATTGAAGCCATTAATTAATGAAAATGAGCTGCTGAATTTAAATAATGCTAGAACACATACTAAAAATGAAAAGATATATATAAAAAGTATGGAGTTTGCATTAGGAAAAATATCATATGAGGAATTTGTATCTCAATTCATGCAAACCAACAATGATTAAATCTTATAATTATGAAATAACAGTTAATATAATTTTGATGAAGGGCATAAAGGAGGTGTTTTTTTGATACCATTACTAATTTTAGGTTTATTAAAACAAAACCCTGGTTCTTATGGATACGAATTATTAGCCTTAATGGAAGAGAGACACTATAAATATATAGCAAATTTCACTAAAGGTTCATTCTACTACAATCTTCAACAATTAGAAGAAAAAAAATATATTAAAAAAGTTAACAAATTAGACAATACTAGGGAGACTAATAATTACATTATAACTGAACTAGGAGATAAGGAATTTGAAAAATTAATGTATAAGTATGGATCTAAGACAGATTATATAAACTTATCTTTTTATGCAGCAATGCTATTTGCTGATGAATATAAAAGCGAGGATCTAACAAAACTAATAGAAATACAAATTGAACAAACTAAAAAGAAAATTTCTTTATTAGAACAATCTCTTGAGCATGATGAAACTATTCCTACATATTTTAGAAAAATGTTGGAGAATTCCCATTCACATCATTTAGTAAATGTAAAGTGGTTTGAAGGACTATTAAAAGATATAAGAAATGAAAGTTAATATAAAATCATAATTTATTTATTCTTTAGAATACTAGAATATATATTCTAATATTCTAAAGAATATGCTAGAATAATGCGGCTTTTAAAGTTACAGCCTTTATCCCATTCATAATAAAGCCAATCGTTTTTTCAATATTGTATTCTTTATCATTCTTACTAAAATAGCAATATTGAGCACAACTATATACTGATGAGGAAATTAGTTTGACTAATATATTTGTATCTTTAGAATCTAACTCATTTCTAGCTACCATATTATTTAATATCTTTTCAATAAGATTATCTATTTTATATTTCAATAAATTATCTACAGTAGAAGCTATAGATGTAGAATCAATTTTACGCTTTTGATAAAATGAGATATTGTATTCATAAAGGAAGAAAATAAGTTCCTTTATAATTTTTTCATTTAAATCTGTAGCATTTAAAATTTCTATTGGTAACATTTCTTCAAAACAATCTATAACAAGTTCTTCCAATAAAATATACTTATCTAAATAGTGAGCGTAAAAAGTTGCTCTATTTATAGTTGCCTTTGTTGTAATATCTTTAATTGTTATGTATTTAAAGTCTTTTTCCTCAAGTAATTGAACAAACGACTCTTTAATCAAATTTTTAGTTCTTACTGCTCTTGGATCTTTTTCATTCATAATTTATCATTAATCTCCTTTGACAAAACAACAGATTTAATAAAATGTTGTTTATACAACATAGCTAAAAATCTATTGGTTGTAGCTTTATGAGTAATCAAATATTATATTAACATACACTTATATTTTAAACAACACATGTTTAATAGGAGGAAATATAATGAAAATTTTAATGATAGGTAGAGGCGTAATTTCAACACAATATGGATGGGCTTTAGAAAAAGCAGGTAATGATGTGACATTTTATGTGCGCCAAGGAAGAATAAATCAGTATGGCGATATAGTAAATTTAAAGATATTAGATGGCAGAAAGAATAAAAAAGGTGATTTAGTAAATAAAGCTTGGAAAATTAAAATGATAGAAGAATTGTCATCTGACCATGATTTTGATTTGATTATGATAAGCGTAAATCATAATCAATTAAGTGCTATAATAAATTGGTTAGAACCACTTGTTAAGAATTCAACTGTTCTAATATTTAATAATATTATTAGTGAGCCTTTAAACTCAATTGAATCAATTCCAAAAGAGCAAGTTGTTTGGGGATTCCCCGGAGCCGGTGGATCTTTTATAAATAAAAACACATTAGATGGTGGGTTCATGAAAAACATATTTATGGGCTTCATTGATAATACTACTAACAAAGATAGATATGATATGGTGGCTCGCTTATTTAAAAACGCAGGTTTTGGTATTTCTGAACAGAAAGATATGCGTAATTGGCTATGGTTTCACGTAATTACTAACGCAAGCATGATGGCAGCAGCCTCAAAAGTAGGTTCGCTTAATAATCTATTTGATTCTGCAAATGCCCTTAAAGATTTTGCTTTAATATTAAGGGAACTTACACCATTGATGGCAGCTAAGGGCTCTAAGGTTAGTACAATAATAAATATCGCAGTGAATTTACCTGCAGGTATTGTGGCTTTTGTAATGAAATTAGCATTAGCTGAAGGTAAGCTACCAAGAGAAATAATGAGAAGTGCTAGTGGGAGTGAAAATCTAAAAGCTGAAAGTAATGTAATATTTGTGCGCGATACTCTTGCTGAAGCACGTAGACTTGGGATATCACTTCCTAGGCTTGAATCTTTAGAGTCACCTATTTATAAATAATTTTAGTGCTTTTTAAACAAAAATAACTAGACAGTTTTTTGGTTCATGTAAATTTTAAATTGAGGTATAAAATGTTTGAAGGATATGACGAAACTAAAATACCTGAATACTATAAATCTGGTAATCCTAATCAAGAATTAGATATGGCCGATTTTCCGTATTATATACTTGAAGATAAATACGTATTAATAGAAAACACTGGAACTATTAAAGAAAAGAGCCTCTAATTGATATGATTCATCTATATTACTTATTTATAAATTCAGAAATTGTCTTTGCCATATAGTCATCACTTTGCCTCATCCCACCTTTAGCCCATTCGATTAATACATTATATAATCCACCGGCCATATAATCAATCCAAAATTTATGTTGATCTGGAAGAAGTGAATCTTTGCAGAGAATCCTTTGGGATAGTTCATAAAAAGATTCAATACATTTTTCAAGAAGTATGTTAATTAAATTGGAATTAATTAAATTAGAAATTAACTTCTCATGTTTTCTAAAATAGGAAAAGTATAAGCGTAAATTCTCATAATTGTCTAGTTTTTCTTTCTGCATTACTTCCTTAGAATATTCTTTTAAGAGTTCATCAATGTATGTGGTAATAATATCTTCCTTTATATTATAATTTCTATAAAAAGCCATTCGAGAAACTCCAGCTTTTTTTGTTATTTCTGTAATAGAGATTTCTTTAAAATTCTTTTTTTCCATTAAAATCATAAGTGCAGTGAAAATACTTTCTTTTGTTATTATATTTTGTATATTAGCGGCTTTATTTACCATAACAATATCCTTTCTTTTGTAACGTTTGCTCTAACTTCTATTGAAATATTCTTTTGCCCCAATTATACTATACTCAAATAAGCGTTACAATTGTAACGGTGAAATTTGAGGAGGATATTATGAAAATTTTATATTTCACAGCAACAGGAAATAGTCTATATATAGCAAAAAGTCTTGGAAGCGATTATTATTCAATTCCTAAATTAATAAAAGAAGGTAAATATGATTTTGAAGAAGAAAAAATTGGGATTGTATTTCCAATTTATAATAGCGGAGTTCCTAAAATAGTTGAAGAATTTTTAAATAAAGCAAAATTTAAGAGTAAATATATTTTTGGAATAGCAACTTATGGAATGTATGCTGGTGCAGCAACGAGACACCTTTTAGAAATTGGTAATAGAAATAGAATTGAATTTTCTTATATTAACGAGATAGTTATGATTGATAACTACCTTCCAGGATTTGATATAAATAAGGAGCTAGAAAAAGAACCTAAGAAAAAGATAGAAGAGAACTTAGAAAAAATAATTAAAGATATTAATGAAGAAAAGAAATATATTAAAAAACATTCTTTTATTTCTAGTGGTCTTAGAATATTAAGTGAAAAATTATTTTATGATGATCAATTTGAAAAGAATTTTACTGTAGAAAATACTTGTACTGGCTGCAAAACTTGTGAAAAAGTGTGCCCTGTAAATAATATAAAAGTAGATAAGAAACCCTTATTTATGAATAATTGTCAGAGATGTTTAGCATGTACTAATAATTGTCCACATAATGCAATAAGAGTTAAAAAGGAAAAAAGTAAGACTAGATTTATTAATCAAAATGTTACATTGAAGGAAATAATAAATGCAAACAATTAATCTGTCTTCTTTCATTATTTTATTTTTAATATATTATATGTCATGAAAATTATTATGACTTATAATTAATTATATATCAAACAATAATAACAATAAAACAGGTGAAAATTAAAATGTCTTAGACAATTAGGGAGGCTTTAATGTGAAAAGAAAGATAATTTTAAATCTGGCAATAAGTCTTGATGGATATATAGCCTCAGAAGATGGTGGATATGATTGGATAGTTGGACATGGAGATAATACATTAAATACTGAAAATAAATTTGATTTTGATAAATTCCTAGAAGGTATAGATATAGTAGTTATGGGTAAAAATTGCTATGACCAAGATATGCATAATGATTATAGAAATAAAAAAGTATATGTAGCAACATCTCAAAAACTTCAAAATCAAGATAATCTTCATTTTATTAGCGGAGATATTGTTAAAATAATACAAGGAGAAAAAGAAAAGGACGGCAAAGATATCTACTTATTTGGTGGTGGAGGTCTTGTAGATAATTTTATTAAAGCCGATATTATTGATGAATTTATAGTAGGAATAATTCCAATTGTATTAGGAAAAGGAAGACCTTTATTTTTAGAAAATAATCCAACAATAAAGCTTCATCTAGATGGGGTTTTTGTGGAGAACGGTATTACTATATTAAAATATGCAAAAAGAAAAACAGAAGATTGTTAATTGAAGATAAAACACTATGAAGAGAGTTCTTAGATGTTATATTTACAAAAACAGGTTTTTGTTGTAGAATGTATTAAAAGCAATGAAAAGAAGAGTAAATAAAATAATTCATTTTCAGAGAGCTCTAGATGGTGGGATTGAGCAATGGATTTTTATTGAAGAAGGTCTTGGAGCTGCACGCTGAGTCTGTTTTGCAGAGGTAGGATGTGACGGAATACCCCGTTATAGGTATAGAGTATCTCATTTTTGATGTACTTGAAGAGGTGTATACGGCAACGCATACATAAACTGAGGTGGTACCACGAATTTATAACTTTCGTCCTCAAGATTAGAAATCTTGGAGGTGAAGGTTTTTTTTATTTGTATTAAGGCAATATCAAAAGAATAATAAGTAAATCCGCTTTCTTGCCTGATAAAATATTTAAGGCAAAATTGAAAGTGATATTTTCTTTTATATGCCTAAATTAATCAATAAATAAGTAAAGGTGGTAACAAAAATGTATGAGAAATATGAAAATTTAAATGAATTAGAAAATATAATGACAAATGCAAATGAATTTATAGTGGAGAGAATAAAAAAGTTAAATAAACTTAGTGAGCTAGGAATAAATCCATATCCTTATAATTATGATTTCAACAAAAAAACTTATACAAAAGAGATATGTGATAATTTTGATACTATTGATGAAAGTAAAGTATTTTCTTTAGCAGGAAGAATAATGTTTCTTAGAAGAATGGGAAATGCAACTTTTGCTAATATAGTAGATGAAAGAGGAAATATACAAATATTTTTCAGTAAAAAGTTAATTGGAAGTGAAAATTATAATGTTTTAAAATTAATCGATGTCGGCGATATTGTTGGGGTAGAGGGAACTGTATTTAAGACTCAGACGGGAGAAATAACTATTAGAGCAAACAAATTTGAATTGTTATCTAAATCAATAAGAACGCTTCCTGAAAAATATCATGGAATTCAAGATTCAGATTTAAGACAAAGACATAGATCTTTAGATATGATAATGAATTCAGACGTTAAAGAAAGATTTATTAAACGTTCTAAAGCAATTACTGCAATTAGAGAATATTTGAATAATATGAATTTTATTGAATGTGATACTCCTGTACTTGATACTAAGTATGGCGGAGGAGAAGCAAAACCATTTAAAACTTTTGTTAATGATTTAGATTGTGAAGTATATATGAATGTCTCTCCAGAATTATATTTGAAAAGACTTATTGTTGGAGGAATAGAAAGAGTTTATACATTTGCAAGATCTTTTAGAAATGAAGGAATTGATAGAACACATTATCCAGAATTTACTCTAATGGAATGTTATATGTCGTATGCAGACTATGAAGATATGATGAGAATTATGGAAGGAATATATGAACATGTATTTATGTCTGTTAATGGCTCTACTAAAATAGAATATGGTGAAGAAGAAATTGATTTTAAGGCTCCATGGAAGAGAGAAACTATGTGTAATCTTGTAAAACAAGATACAGGTATTGATGTAGAGAATTTAACTAAAGAAGAAATTATAAGTAAAATTAAAGAGAATTCTCTTTTGCTTGAAGAACAAAATGAAGGTTTAAATATAAATGAAGTTTCTAAAGGAGAATTAATAACAAATCTTTTTGAAGCATATAGCGAGAAGAAATTAATACAACCTACTTTTGTTATAGACTTTCCAAAAGAATCATCACCACTTTGTAAAGTTCATAGGGAAAATCCAGATTTAATTGAAAGATTTGAACCATATGCCTATGGAGTAGAGCTTGGAAATGCTTATTCAGAATTAAATGATCCATTAAGGCAGCGTATATTATTACATGATCAAGCTGAAAAATTAAGAGGCGGACTAGAAACAGCAAGCCCAATGGATGAAGAATTTGCTATAGCTATTGATACAGCAATGCCACCAACTGGAGGCCTAGGCATCGGTATTGATAGAATGATAATGTTTCTAACTGGATCAAATACAATAAAGGATGTTATTGCGTTTCCTTTAGTTAAAAGATAAAAATAAAAATACTACAGATATCCAAACTTATGAGTATAGCTCGCCGAAATAAGAATTATGCTGTTGTTCCAGTTTCTAAGGAATTATGATGGATGATTCTAAGATTACAAGTTGCACCCAAGATGCTAGCCTCAAAGGCGAGCTTTGAACCAGCATACTTGGAACAACTTTTACTCTAATAATCAGAACCATCAAATTCCTAATGAAACATTTCATATTATGACCCTTGTGGTTACAAAAGCATAATCCTTATTTCTAGTTTAGAGATATTTTATAGTATGGCTTTAGCTTATAATTAGTTTGTTTTATAGAGAAACAAGAATAAAAATAAATATATATTATACTAATGGACTGGCATAATTAAAAGGGATACTTAGAGCAATAAGAGCTTTTGGTATTCCTTTTTTATTTTTTGATTAGGGGTGAAATAAAAATTGAATTAAAAAGAGAAAAGACTTTTGTAAAAAGCAGATGGCTCTGTAATTTTTATTATAAAGTTGGATTGATAGCAATGGTTATTTTTTCAATAAACGTAGGTGGCATCCTATCTTTGCATTACATTTCATTGGTATAGGCTTAAGATAGGGGAAACAGTTTGTGAATTTAATTAGCATTGATATTATGAAAAAAGTAAATTATTGTATCAACGTATTAAGATATTCGTAGTTATTTGGAGATATTGTCCGTAGTTAGTGGGCTCATCTATTTTTATTTTCAAAAATGACTTTGCATGAATTGAGAGTACAAAAAAGAAACCGCCATTTCTGGCGGAAGAGTATCTATTGATTCTGGTTTCTACATTTAGCTGGGAGTTTACATTACCATAGCAGGATACTATCAAGGAAACCAGATTAGAGTTTTATTTTACTATATTAAAAGTTCCTTCTTTTCTAGGTGATGCTTTAGGTTCTTCTTTACTGTTATAACCCAAAACAGCAGTACCAAACACTGCATAATCTTCAGGAACACCTAGTTCTGTAAGTACGCTTTTAACTTTAGGATCTTCTCCAGTAATAGCTAATATATGAATCCAGCAAGATCCAATATTAAGTGAATGAGCAGCTAAAAGCATGTTTTGAAGTGCAGCAGCACAATCAGATTCCTTTGTAGGTAAAGTTTTATCATAAGCCGTAATGACTATTGTAGGTGCATTATAAAATGGATTAAAATTGGGATTTTCACCCATTTTTCTATATTGTTCTATAGACGACTTTAACATAGCCTCTTTTATTGCAGAAATTAGCTTTTCAATCTTTTCTTTATTTTGAACTGCTGTGAAATGCCAGCCTTGTTTGCCCATAGCTGTTGGAGCAAATTGGGCAGCCTCTAAAACAGTATTTAAGTCCGCATCAGAAATTTGATTTTCTTTATAAGTTCTTATACTTCTTCTTGTTAAGATATTTTGAATTATTTCATTCATAGTTTTTCTCCTTTCAATTTAAAAGACATTTTAATTTAATCTTTATATTTACTAAATGGTAATAAATATATAAGAGTTTTGCTTAATAAAAAAACATCATCACCTTTGACTAATACATAAATTAAATTTATAATTAATCTATCAAAATTTAAATGTAATTTATAAAGTAATATAATGATATCAATATGTATATCATATGTCTAATTAATATTTTTCATTGAATCAATAACTAAAAGTTATAGGTTGTTATTAATGTTTTATAACTTAAAATATTATAAATTAAGGAGTGCATTTATGAACTGGCAGCAATTAGAATATTTTAAAACAGTAGCAGAAACACAGAATTTTACATCGGCAGCTAATTTACTTTCTGTAACACAGCCAGCCTTGAGTAAAGCTATTTCAAAATTAGAAGAAGAGTTGAATGTACCATTATTTGAAAAAAACGGCCGCAATATAAAATTAACTCGTTTTGGCAGTATGTTTTTAATACATGCTAACGCTGCAATAAATGAGATTAGTAAAGGAATTCAGGAATTACAGGATATAATTAATCCTATGGCAGGTACAGTTTCCATATCTTCACTTTACACTATTGGAACACATTTTATTCCTTCGATTATAAGTGAGTTTTTGAAGGAGAGTCCAAATACAAAATTTGAATTTGGGATTCAATCAACTTTTAATATTTTAAAAGGCCTTAAGGATGGTAAGTTTGATTTTGGTTTTTATGATGAATTTGAAGATATTAAAAGGTATGAAGAAATAGAGTCAGTTCCTATAAAAAATGAAGAGCTTGTTCTCATAGTACCTAAAAATCATCATCTTGCTGATAAAACAGAGGTATTTCTAAAAGACTTAAAAGAAGAATCGTTTGTGTTTTTTTCAGAAGGAATCAAAGGTAAAATGTGTTCTATTTTTGAAAGTATTGGTTTTGTTCCAAAAACATCCATGGAGTATAATGAAAGCAGTATGGTGGTAACAGGTTTTGTTAGTGCAGGTCTTGGTATTTCTATAGTTCCTAACACCCCAAATTTAATAACAGAAGAAGTATTAGTATTAAAAATAAAAGAACCCAATTGCTATAGAACTGTGCATATGGGATGGTTGAAGAATGGATATATGACTCCTTCAGCTAAAATATTTAAAGATTTTGTTATTGAGGCCTCCTCAAAAATCAATATTTAATAAGATTTGCATTAAAGTATAGTTTTTGAGTAATTGTTTATGCAGATTGATGAAAAAATCCACCGTATTGGTATGCACAAGATAATGACAAAAGAATAATTAATGATTTAGTTGAACCTAGTGGTTTGCAATTCTATGGTGAAATGCAACAAGAAGAATGGGATGAATGGTTTAAACTATTTAAGACGAAGGCTTCAACAACATTAGGTTTTGAAGTAGGGGAACCAGGAGATGGATTTGAGTTTTATAATCTATAGATATTAAATTACATTTATCAAATATCTGTTGTTACTATAATTTACTAAGTACTGTTATTTTATTAGTAAAATAACAAGGGAAACAGATAAATTAAGTAGAAATATATTAACAGGGTTGAGCTAACTAATCTGATTTCTAATAAGAAAGGAATTAAAATAAAAAAATGATAGGACTTTTTTTATACCTAATATTCATGATAATCCCAGTAGTTGCTGTTGTTATTATTAAAAAGAAGAATAGAGGATACTGGTCAGATAAGGCCATTGATCAAATAGGTGGAATGTTTAACTTGGCTTTAATAAGTGTATATATTGTATTATCAATAGTAAGTCTCTTTTTATGTGTATTATCGGCAATGTCCGAGCTGCCAAACTCTCACACATTTAATGCACGAGATTATATCTTACTTATAATGCCAGTACTTTCTGTAGTAAGTATTTCTCTTTCTTCAATATTAAGAATTAAGGGTAAAAGCATAATATCATTTTTGATTCAATTTTTAGCTCTTATAATTTTTATATTAAATCTAGTAATTACTTAAACTATATATGTATAGAAGTTATATATCAAGTTGATAAGTTGTATAGAAGTAGTCGTATATATTATCTTAAATAAACTTGAGGTGTTTTTTATTCAGAATACTGAACGTTAAAGTTTAATGAATGTGAGGTTATTTTATTTATTACAAAGAAAACTTTACATTATTTATATAACAGGGATTATTTTAGTATTGAGTAGGCAAGTTGCAGCATAAAAAAATGAAGGAGAATTTATTATGGAAATACACAATCATAATTTGAATATTCATTACTCATCACCAGATTATATATGGGATAAATTAGCTGAATTATATTCTGAAATGCCAGGATGGAGCGGTTTTATTGATGGAATTCCTTATTGGTATGCACAAGATAATGACAAAAGAAGGATTAATGCTTCAGTTGAACCTAGTGGTCTACACTTCTATGCTGAAATGCAACAAGAAGAATGGGATAAATGGTTTGAATTATTTAAGACGAAGTGTTCGGCAATATTAGGTTTTGAAATAGGGGAACCAGAAGATGGATTTGAGTTTCATATCTATAGCTAATCAGTTTTTGAAAAGAGTGTAAAAAAGGAAGTATTGGAGATATTAATGATAGTGATTGGACAGTAAATGCAGGTGCTTTTACGATGTTGAGTCCAATAGAAAAAGTATAAAATACGGGATAAATAGTATCAAAGAGATTATAGTACAAGATAAATGAATCCAAAACCCAAATATGATGAGTTAAAATTTTTAGTCCTTGACTTTCTGAGAAGAATTGTTGAGGACTTTATTTATTTGCAGTCTAATACTTTGACTATACTTTATAAAAGCATGGTTAAACTTAAAAAAGAAAAACATTCCTAGTATAAAATTTATAACAAGTTACATATTTAGTATGTTGTAATTTATAGTGGAGTGTGGTATATTGACATCATAAGTTACAGAAATATATTGATGTAACTTGTAATGCTTGATCAGAACTTTAACAGAGTTTGAGCAAGTAATTACGATTAGCCATAACTATATTGGATATATTTTTGGTGGTTGCACATGATCTTTGGTTTAAAATGAAGCAACTATTAAAAGGTATCTATCCAAGATAAATAAAAAATATGATATTACAATGGGATAAATTAAGTGAGGAGAATATGAAAGATCCTTCAAGGAATAGCTAATAATAGTGATTTTTGATAATAACTATACAAAATAATTATATGGATCATATTGATTATAACAAATAAGGAGGTAATTGAAATTGAAAAGTGTTATTTATTATTTTACAGGAACAGGAAACAACTTACAGGTAGCTAAAAAAATAGCTGAGACATTGCCTGATTGTAAGTTGGTACCCATGGGTAAAGGGAAACATGACAGCAATGAAGTGTACGATTATATCGGTTTTGTATATCCTACATATGCCTTGAATTTGCCACGAAGAGTAACACAATTTATAAGCGAAATGTCGCTTGAAAAAAGTAAAAATGCATATTTTTTTGCTGTGACTGGATGCGGCAATATAAGTGGTGTTGCGTTAACTGTCCCTGCCAAAATTTTAGCCAAAAAAGGTGTGACACTTAATTTTGCAGAGAAAATTATTATGGTTGAAAATTATGTCGCGATGTATAAAATGAACGAGAGAAATCCAGAGAAATATCAAATTGCTACTGATAATATACCTGCATTAGTACAAAAGATAGTAGCTAAAACACAGCAGCCAGTGGGTAAGGTGAACGAGCCCCTTAATATATCGACTGCTATTGGTCAAAAATTAATATATGCTAGAAAAGACAAAGGTTTTAATGTTTCCGATGCTTGCACAGGCTGTAGAACATGTGAGGTAGTTTGTCCTGTTTCCAACATAGTAATGAAAAACAAAAAGCCGAGTTTTAAGCATAATTGCGAACAATGTATGGCGTGCGTTCAATGGTGTCCAAAGCAGGCTATTAACTATAAGAATAAGACACAAAGCAGGGGACGTTATACTAATCCTAGTATTAGTCTGAAAGAATTAATAGACGGCAATAAATAGACAAGTAAGAATTAAAACTGAGATATATTTTTAAAAATTAAGATTAAAATATGATTGAATATTTGCTTATAAAAATCTAATAAGAAATATATTGATATCGATTTTGGATATATAATAATTTGCGGTAACTTAATGAGTTACCGCGAATTTTAAAATACACTAATATTTCTATTCCAAACCAGTACAGTTGGACTTAGACAGTAAAATCAGTGGAAAAAGCAAGCTCTTTTTGTGCTTCAAGTTCTTTAAGACGATCAGATAGTGCTTGATGAATTGAATCATAGGTATCACTACCGAGAGTAATTCTTTTTGGAGCCTCTTGCTGGTTTACACTGTCAATCATAGCTTTGACCATTTTGGCTGGATCGCCAATAGAAACAATTGATTCATCTTCAAGGATACGCTTTTTTAATATAAATAATAAGAAACTTTATTTAGGAGCATTTGTAGGAAAAGCCGATGAAGAACTTCTGGATTTATTTATAAGACTTTTGAAACTCAATGATAGACCAGATTATGTTAAGAGAATCTTTGGATATAACGAGTGCAGCAATGGCAGTTGGTTATGAAAGCTCATCTCAATTTTCTAGAGAATATAAGCGGCTTTTTGGAAAGCCACCACTTAGAGATATAAGAGATTTTAGAAAAGGTTTTAGAACTGACATATTAGAAAATGGTATATGAATGCAAGATAATTAGTAAAAATAGTGTTTTTTGAAAATTGAACAAAAGTATACTTGTAATATATGTTATAATTAGGAATATATTTGCTGGAATTGGTTACGAGAATATTTTTTGAACTAATGGGGGATTTGTATGCAAATTAATTCTACAGCAATTAATTTTATGTCAATACTTATTAAGTTTATTTGTATCGCAGTGGTAGTAGCGATAGTAATAGCAATGATTAAAGGTGTAAAAGAGCTTAGGAAATCTATAAGTAGAAATAAACAAATGGATAAAAAGCTAGGTCATATTTTAAATGAAGTAGATAAAGAAAAGAATGGGAATATAATTATTAAGATTATAACAATAATTATTAATATGATATTTTGTTTGATATTTCCATTAAGTTTGCTTGGAGCAATGGTTTCACCTATGGCATTTGATTCACCAGGTTCGACAGAAAGTATCTATACATGGATATTTTTCCTATCCACTTTCTCACTTCCAGCAGTCATATTAATATCAGTAATGATATCATTTTTTCTTTTATTCAAATCAAAATTATATGATAAAGCAATTATAGTTAGTTTAGTACCAATAATTTATTTTGCTGCTATTTTTCTTCTTTTTAGCACATAAAATTTTTTTATTAAATTCTTTTTGTATTGTGAATTTTTACAAATTGACGCAATATAAGAAATTGTTATGGAGAAAATATATGAAAAAGAAAAATATTCAAAGAGTAAGTGCTTTAATTATATTAGCTCTTATTATATTTTTATTTAGACCTGCATATACACCAAGCATAACTGGGAGTGAAAGTATTAGTAAATTAGTTAGTATTAGAGTTGGAGGTCAAAATCAAACACTATTAATAAGAGGAAAAGATAAAGACAAGCCTATTATTTTATTTTTACATGGTGGTCCAGGATTAGCGCAAATATGTTATGCGAGGAAGTATCAGGCAAAGCTAGAAGATGACTTTGTGGTTGTGAATTGGGATCAGAGAGGATCTGGAAAGTCATATTCTTTTTTTATGGATAAAGACAGTCTCACAAAAAATCAAATAGTGGAAGATGCGGAAGAAATAATTGAATATTTATGTAAGACTTATGGAAAAGAAAAGATAATTCTGGTAGGACATTCTTGGGGGACTGAACTTGGAATGGATATAATAAAGAAGGATTCTTCTAGAATCTCATCATATATTGGAGTTGGACAAGTAGTCGATCATGCAAAAGGAGAGCGTATATCATATGAATATGCTATGGATTTAGCAAAACAGAATCAAGATAATAATGCATTAAATGATTTAGAAAATATGGGGAGTCCGCCATATAAAGATGTTATAAATTCCACATTGAAACAGGAAAATATTATAAAGAAATACTCACCATTTAAACATGATGTTAATGTGACGAATGACATAATAAAAGGATCATTACTTTCAGCTGAATCAAATGGATTAGATGCGATAAAATATGCATTTGGAAATAAGCTTTCAGCAGAAAAATTATGGGGAACAAATAATGAATTTAATTTATTTGACGAAGCACGGAAAGTGGATATTCCAGTATATTTTTGTGCTGGAAGATATGATTACACTACCCCATCAGTTTTAGTAAGAAAATATTATGAAACTCTAGAAGCTCCGCATAAAGAATTTATTTGGTTTGAGAATTCAGCACATTTTCCACAGTATACTGAAAACGATAAATTCTGTGATTTATTATTGAATATTTCTAATAAAGTATGAAAAGCAATTAACAAATGTTACAGTACAGTTTTTACTAAAGGAGAACAATATGGATGGAGTTGAAAAAGTATAAATAAAAGAAAATTAAGAATAAAAAGAGTTATCATCTTTATTATAATAATGCTCTTAACTGGAGCAGTCTGGCAAAGAATAATGGTTGAAAAGGAAACAAATATACTATTACCTCAGGGAGAAGGATTTGATATTAACAATCATAACATGTATATACAGTCTACAGGAAGTGGTAGAAATACTGTTGTTTTTGTAGCAGGATCTGGAACACCAAGTTCATTTACGGATTTTTATGGAATACAAATGAAATTGCAGCCGTATGTGAGAACGGTAAGTTTTGATAATGCAGGATTTGGATGGAGTGAAAAAACAGATATACCTAGAACGATCGATGTATTAGTTAATGAACTACATGAACTGCTTGAAAAATCAGGACAATTATCTCCGTATATATTAGTGGGACATTCGTTAGCATCTTTGGAAGTGATTCGTTTTGCACAAAAATACCCTGCTGAAGTTAAAGAAATTGTTTTGCTAGATGGAGGAAGTCCAGAATTTTATGCAAATGACTCTGAGATGAAATCATATATGTTAAATCGATTCAGCGCTGGATTAAGGGTAACAGGAATTGCAAGAACAATTGGAAGTTTAGGAATTAAACTCCCTTTGCTTGGTGAGAATTTACGTTATAATGCGTTGCCAGATGATATAAAGAAGATAGATATAGCTATGTATTATAAATATCTTGGGAATACAAGCAATTTAGAGTATATTAAAAATATAAATGAAAATGCTAGGGAAGTAATGAAGAATGGACATCTTAATAATATTCCGTTAATTATGATATCCTCTGATAGTGGAGAAGATTGGGAAAAAACTCAGCAGGAACTATTAAAGTGGTCAAATTATAGTTCTCAGGAAACACTGCATAATTCTAGTCATTATATTCATTGGACTAATACTGATTATATAGTCGAAAAAATAAAGGGACTTATAGATGAATAAATAGAACAATAAATGCTTTGGGGATTATGAGTTACTCAATAATTACTTTTATCATAATACCTGCATTAATTCCATTGAAGAAATTAAAATAAATAAATTTCAGTGCTATAATCATGCTAATAACAAAAAGTTACTTAAAAAGTGCTGCAATTGTAAATTTTAAATTACCAATCATAAAGGGAGTGGGGTAAAAAATGAATCGAAAAAGTATAGAAAAATTAATTGTCAAGGGATTGATATTAGTTGGAGTTTTAGCAATGTTTCCAATCGGGGCAGATGCTGAATGGAAAAAAGATAATAACGGATGGTGGTATACAGAAGGAAGCTCATGGTCAAGTGGCTGGAAGTTTATTGATAATAACTGGTACTATTTTGATAGCAATGGATATATGAAAACAGGATGGGTAAAAGATAAAAACAATTGGTATTATTTGTATGATAGCGGAGAAATGGCTAAAAGTACTAGTGTTGGCGGTTATGAATTAAGTGCTGATGGAGCATGGATTCAAGTAAAAGAAAACAGTTCATCAAGCAATATTGTAAATTCAACAGATGTTAACAATAACAACATTACTGAAAATATTGACCAAGCTGTAAGTAAAGCCATAAAAAGTAGAGGAAAGAATTATTTGAGTGGAGAGGTGGCTACAGAAGGTCACATAGTTTTAGATGTTGAAGAAAAAGATAATATCGTGAAAGCTTACACTATTGCAAGTTTTGGTTATTTTGGTTTTGAAAATGGAATTTTTACAGAAATAAGTGGAAGCGGAGCTATTCCTACAGTAATGACATTTTCTAAAGATTCAAATAGTGGTTATTCATTAATCGAATATAAGGAACCTGAAGACGGAGAAGAATGTGAAAATTCTATAAAACAGATGTTTCCAGAGAAGTTATGGGATAAGGCTTTAAAAGGTGAGGAGAGCTATTCACAGCTTGCAGAATCAAAAGAGAATGAGGCTAAAGAATACCTAAAACAAATTGGTAGAACTGCTGAGGTGAGCTCAAAATATGTTGAGAAAAAACGTCCTAATATTAATGTTTCAGCAGAAAATAAACTATTTGCATATTGGGGGAAGAATGATTCATTTCTAAATCACTGTCCTTACTGGATAGGGACAAAAGAGCGTGTGGAAAATGGAATAAGGCTAATTTATGAAACATCTCAAAGTAAAAGCGCTGATGGATATGATGTAATCACTTTTAAGGAAACGAAATCAGATGGAACAGTTGTTGAAGAACGCAGTTACAAAATAGTAGGGGATGAACCAGAGCTTCAGTAGAAATTGAAGGATTCTCTAGCAAATGGTAAACTTATACCACTATAGAATAATCTTTTAAATAAAAATTATAAAATGTGATTTTACAGAAATATTCTATAACTTATTCGTTATAGTAAATTAATGGTCTTAATATAGAGTATTGGAGTGTATTATATGAGTAAAACATTACTCTTTAACAAAGTTATTTATTCAATATTTTTTATATGTACAATAATTACATGTATCATTGTTTATAATGATGTAGATAATAGTATGGCTTCAAAATTTGTGATTGGTTATGCCGTGCTTGCTCTATTTATGTTATTGTATGTGCCTATAATCACTTTATTTAATGCAAGAAAATTGAAATGGGATTATCTTAGAAAAGTATTAAGTAAATTTGCTATTAAGTTTGCAACATTTTTTGCGCTTAATTGCGTTTTTGATTACATTTTTAAAAGTCCCAATGTAGACATACTTAAGGCTGCTTCTCATGCCTTGAGTTTATCCTTTGGTTTGGCTTTTTTTGATGTTACATTTTTAGATAGAAGAAAAAAATAATATGCATTTTTCTGTTTCGATTGCTAAACATACCCCTGATTGCATTAAATATAAGTGTCATAGGAAACTTATAAAATATAATCCATAATGTATTTATTGCATATATATTGCAAAAATAATTCTTAATCATAATTCTAAAAATATTGAAAGAATTTTAGCAGTAATTGTGAAGTGTGCATTGCGAATCGCAACATATGCATAAATTTAATAAGCTATTATCGGACTCATTAATCTTTTGAAAACTGTTTATGGGAAAGTTGTTTGCTTCTCCGCGATGCTTTGGGAGAAACAAACAAGGTGCTTGGCTGTTTTAAGAGTGGCTAGAAGTTTTGCCGTGCCTGGATGGTATAGTGATTTTCTTCTGTTTTACAACAATCAGTTTAGTTTTTGCCCTATTTCCTCAGCTTGTTTTAACATTTCTTTTTGACTAAGAATATCATCTTTACTTTGCAAATTTCCTGCGATGATATTACCTGCATTCACCATTTGACTATGGCCGCCAAAAATTTGATTAAGGTATTCTGTAACATTTTTAAATGCTTCAGCAGGTGCACCGCTACATGTAACAGTTATATATTTTTTCCCTGGTAAAAGTCTTGTGGTATGATTGGATTCCACAAAAAAAGTAAATAGTCTATCTAGGAAATTTTTTGTATAACCGCTCACGTGTACCATATAGACTGGTGTTCCAACTATAATGCAATCAGCATCAGCTATCTTAGGTAAAAGTTCAGTCATCTTGTCGTTAATAGAACAATATTCCACTTTATTTGCTTGACATAAACCACAAGCCCTGCAGCCTTTATTATCAAGTTCTGATAAATTATAAGTTTCAACTTCATGTCCATTTTTCTTAATGCCCGAACAAATGGCATCAACTATTTTTGAAGTATTTCCGTCCTTTCTTGCACTGCCCACAAAAGCCATAACTTTCATTTTTATTACCTCCTAATATCAATTCAAAATTAAAATAGTATTCGAACCAGCATAACATTCCAAGATGATAGGCTAGTACCGGTTCAAAGACTAAATTAATTATAAATGTTACATAACAAGAATATTTGCCTTTTTCAATTATCTTTTTGTCTTATTCTCCAGATCTTTATTATTTCTCAGCCACATTAGAAAACTGAGGGGGTTAAACAGGCAGAATATTCTTCATTAATATAAGGAAAGCCCGCAAGCTCATAGGCAGCAGGCATGATAAAGCAGTGATTGGAGTCTCTTTTTTGTGGATCAAAAATCATATCAATTACTATAAACTCAAAGCTATATTTTAGATTAATATGTTTTTTAGGGTTGTCTATATAATTTGCCTATATCTTTTTTAGGGGGAGCTCCATAAAAAGCGCTGTAATCCCGGCTAAATTGAGAATTACTAACATAACCCACCATTCTGCTGGCAGTGGTCGCATCCATGTGCTGGGACAGCATCAGATTTCTCGCTTCATGTAGACGCAGAGCTTTTTGATATTGCATAGGGGACATGGAAGTGACCGCTTTAAAATGATTATAGAAAGAGGATTCACTCATATGTGTTAGTTTTGCTAAGTCCGAAACCTTAACTGCCTGAGAAAAATTTTTACGAAGCCAAGCTATTGCCTCTGACACTTGATGTACTCCTGAGTCTGCAAATCCCATGGCTGCAACATGAACTCCAGCGGAACTGCGAAGTAGGCGAATTAGAATTTCGTCCATAATCAGTGGTGCAATGAATTCTACATCTCCTGGTTTTTGCAAGCACTCCAAAAGCCTTATCATTGCATCAATAATGCTCATATCTGCATTCATAACATGTCCAGCACACCACTGTTTTATTTCAGGCAGACCATGAGAATATACTTTCGGAACAATCTCAGCAATCCTCTCAGGATTAAGATCCAGCCTTATAATAAGGAGAGGCTCAGATTTGGTTGCCTTCATAGTTTGCAGAGAAATTGGCAGGGTGATTGGATTCATTAACATTTGTGATTTATCAAGCTTGTATGTCTCGTGACCTATTGAGAGAGACCTCGCTCCTTGGGCAACAATACTTAAAGAGGGTAAATAGAAAGTCTTTGGACAATCAATCTCTGTTCCTGAATAGCGAACGATAGACAGACCAGAGATTGGCAGATCTAAAACACCATCCTGTGGAGCAAAGGTATATAGCAGGTGTGCTAATCGAGTCATTTTTGTTTTGAGTAATCTTTCAATGTCATCCGATTCTGGAATTACATACTCACGATATACATTCATGATTTGAAAACGCTCCTTATTATATAAATTTTATTATTATATTAATAATTTAGATTATAAAAATTTAGTTATCTATTTTAATATAATAGCAGTTTATCATTGAAATTTATATAGAATGTTTGGGACATCTTCGAAATGAAAAGTATCGAATTAATTAGTAAGATTCATTTATACTGAAAGTATACGTATCAGCTAAAACGTATGCTTTCAGTTTACATTTAGTAAAATATTGATTTGTGCTTAATTTAACGCTTGGGAATTAGTTTGACAAAGATTGTAAAACTGTGTACATATTACTGTAAACAGGAATGAATACTGTAAAAGTATGATCATTCCAGAAATTTAGGCAGCTTATCGATGTTTTTATGCAATATCTTCATATTTACGAAAGCAAATATAATTCCTATTGTTACCCAGATAGAAATTTCAATGGCAGAGTATCCCAAGATATTCTGGGCAAGTTTTAAAATATAGCAACATGGAATAACTGTTAGCCATGCTGTTATTTCACCAGGGACATAATGACGGTAGGATAATGGTAATAATATAATATGAAATGAGATAAGATGAACGATATTTGCTACAAGTAAACCGTACCACAAACCATAAGATCCACTAATATTGCCAATAATAGTAGCTATAATCCACAAAATCAATTCCTCATATACACCAATTGCACATCCAGCTGTACTTTTTGTACCTCCAAAGGGTGTTATAGGAAGTCGGACATATTGTTTTAAATTCTTTTTGCACCAATGCTTTGCCATAATAATCTCCTCCATATCGTGTACAATAAATAATAAGGGAAAAAGCCATACAAACCATTTTAATTCATTCATTTTTCATTCCCCCTTTGTTATTTATTTTACTCATTTACTTTAATGCTTCAAACATCAATATCTAAGTGTTTATGCACTTAAACTACAAAAATTATACAAAGTGTTGTTTATCTATATAAACTTCTTTAAAATAATGGTATGGAGGGGCTAGATATGAATGAAAATGATTTGCGTGTTATAAAAACAAAAAGAAATATAGAAGAATCTTTTATTTATTTACTTGGGCAAAAAGACTTTTATAAAATAACGGTACAAGATATATTGGACAGGGCTTTAATTAATCGCTCTACATTTTACAAGCATTATACAGATAAATACAAATTAGCTGAAACTCTTTGCAATGAAGTATTCGACTTGCTAAAAACTGGTGTAAAAGATAGATTTGGCTGTGCTAATGTAGAAGATGCAATTATGGTTATAAAACCTTTATATCACATATTATCTGTTAAACGAGAAGAAATTTTAGCTCTTTTTACCATTCATACAGATACGATTCATCTGTATGATGATATGTCTGATTTTTTAAAGAGAAGTTTTTATAACCAGTATGAAACAAAAAATAAAAAGTCACCTGAAATTTTAGATTATGTATCATATTTATATGCAGCACTTGTTATGACTGCAATTAAGTGGTGCCTGCAAAACGACGGGTATGAAGAATTGACTAGTCATACTCAGCTTGTTTTAAAACTAGCAGAAGTGTTTGACTATCCATGTAAATGAATAGGGATATCTAAAAAAACATATAATTTATAAAAGTAGATAAGTTAAATAAATTTAAACAAAGATGGTAGCAACTAAATGTGAGTAGTGGCTACTTTTTTTTTCGTCACAAGCACTTCTAACTGTCTAGTCATATCATATCCATATTAAAATTTTTAATAAACCGTTGTGATAAATAGCAAAACAGTATATAATAAGGAACAGTTGATAAAATTTATCAATTGATATAAAATATCAACTTGTGCAAAGTATTATAGAGTTACAAAAGGAGATTTTTATGGATAGATTTTATGAAATGGAAAGCTTTTGCATGGGAACAATAATAAGTCAGAAGGTTTACGGAGAAAATGCAAAAATAGCAGCAATTGAAGTTAAGGATGAAATGAAAAGATTAGAGAGACTTATGAGTTTTTTTTTAGAATCTAGCGAAGTGAGTAAGTTAAATAGAGCTGCTGGTCAATATGAAGTTAAGCTTAGTGATGAAGTTTTATTTGTATTAAATAAAGCGAAACATTATTCAGAGATTTGTAAAGGGAGCTTTGATATTACTATAGCTCCACTTGCTAGATTGTGGGGAATCTTTACTAGTAGTGAAAAAATTCCTTTACAAGAAGAAATTAATGAAGCTTTAAAACTTAGTGGGCATAATTACCTAAGTATAAATAATGAGTTGAAGACATCAAAACTTGAAAAATCAGGGCAATGCGTGGATTTGGGGGCTATTGCAAAAGGTTATGCTGCTGACAGAGCAATTGAAATATATAAACAATATGGAGTAGAATCGGCTTTTGTAAATCTTGGAGGCAACGTAGCAGTTCTTGGTAACAAGCCAAATGGAGATCCTTTTAGAGTTGGCATTCAAAACCCATTGCTTCAAAGAGGGCAATGTTTAGGAGCAGTGAATGCAGCAAATAAAACAGTTGTTACGTCTGGAGACTACGTAAGATATTTTGAAAAAGATAATAAAAAATATCACCATATTTTAGATCCTAGAACAGGTTATCCTGCAGAGTCTTCTTTAATGAGTACAACTATAGTATCAAAGGAGTCTATAGCTGCAGATGCACTGTCCACAGCTATATTCATATTAGGACTTGAGGATGGAATTAAGTTAATTGATAGCCAAGAAGATATGGAGGCTATATTTATAACTAAAGATAAAGAAATACATGTTACAAAAGGTTTAAAGGAAGATTTTACTTTCTTTAAAACTGAGGGATTTACATTAGTGTAATCATAGAAGTTTCAGACATATTATTATTTTTCATGTGTTTAAAAAGAAATTTGGGATTGAAATAAGTTCGAATAAAAACTTTGGAGTGCAGTTAATTTTAAAATTTAACTGCTGATAATCTTTTATAAAAATATTTAATGCAACTTATATAATTGTATTTTTATATTAGAAAGTCAGCTAAGAGACTCAAAAAGTTTTCAAGAAAAAGATATTGAAAATCATTATCGACTATGGTATTGTTTTGTAGTAAAGTTTTTATATCTTAATCTTATAAATAATTTACATAAAATTTTTATATTAAGACGAAAAGATAAAAAGGTTTTAATGGCATTATTTTAATACATTACTTTTAAGTAAATCAATGAAATTGATAGCTTAAACACATATTTTATTATTTAGGAGGTCATTTATGCTTAGTAAGAAAAGCAAATTATTAATATCATTATTGGTTGTGGGGAGCAGCGTGTTTACAGGCTGTGCAAATTTTAATTCGGCGGAAAAATCATCAACTGCAAAACCAACTTTTGCAGCTTGGGAGAAAAAAGAAAATGTTTGGCCAGAGTGGGCAGAGCCAAGTGCAGTAGATATAGATGAGGATGTGAAGTATGCAACTTTCCAATTAAGATTCTCCCTTGATCTTGAAAGCGCTCACGATAATATTAAACAGCTACGTTATTTAATTGAAAATACAAAACCATCAGAAGAGACTCCTTCATATTACTATTGGATGTATAACCTTGGGGATAGTCTTTTAAAAGTAGGTGAATATAAGTTAGCATATAACTATTTAACAAAAGTAATAGACTTACCAGATGATACAGTTGTTAGTGAAACTAGAAAAGATGGTAAGATAGTAAAAAATACAAAGAAAGACTTAAATTTAGATAGTAATGCAAAAATTATGATTTTAAAGATATTAGCAGTTGAAGGATATGATGAAGAATTTAAGGCTAAAAATAAAGATATTGAATATGATAGCCCAACTGATGCCTCAACAATAGCATTTGCACTTGGAACTTTAGGTAATAAAGAAGAAGCATATAAGACCTTTGAATTTGCATCAAATCCAGATAACTTTAAGGAAATGAGCAAATTAAAGACTGCAACTTCAAATGTAGGTTCGGCAGCTTATGCTTTTTCAAATGGGGATTATGATAAAGTCTTGCAACTAACAGATAAAATAAGTAAGGAAGGTGTTGATAGCAAAAATCCAGCATATTTTGAAGGTTTTGAAGATAATAACGAGTATGCAATGAGGCAATGGAAAGCATCTTTTGCTCAAATTCAAGCTTATAGAGAATTAGCAGAGAAAGCTAAAAGTGGACAAGTGGCTGATTTAAAAGATCTTAAGGACGGAGAATATGAAGGAAGTTCAATTAGTTTTATGCAAAGTCCTGTAAATGTTAAAGTTACAGTTAAGGATGGGAAAGTATCAAGTGTAAAAGCTAATCAAGCAACTCCTCAAGATGACAGATCTAATGGAGCTTTTGATATTATTGCAGATAGAATTGTGGAAAAACAATCCACAGACGTTGATACTATTTCTGGTGCTACTTTATCAAGTGAAGCTGTTAGAATTGGTGCTCTAGAAGCATTATTAAAAGCTAAATAATTAGAAGGTTGGAGAAATAACTTGAAAGTAAATGTAAAAAAAATCGGAATAAGAAAGATAATTCAATTAATAGCAGCACTCCCATTAACTATAATGCTTATAAATAATTTTAGCTATAGTGCCACTATACTAGTTATAATAGCGGCAATTTGTGGCTCCTTTTATTGCGGATATTTGTGTCCTTTTGGTTTACTACAAGAGTTATCTTCTGCAGTAGGAAAGAAGCTCAAAATAAAAAAGAAAACAATCCCAGATAAACTTGATAAGATATTGAGATTGCTTAGATATGTACTATTTGTTTTGGTAACTTTTTTCTCTATAGGTTTTATAAGTTCTTTATTAAAATTTGATGCGAGATCTAATTTGTTTTTAATTCTAACAGGTAAACCAGCTAAAATTATTATGTTTGTAAGTATTTTAGGATTTGCCGCTTTGTCTTTATTTTATAATAAAATTTTCTGTAAATATTTTTGTATTCAAGGGGCAAAATATGGACTAGCTAGTTATTTGAGGTTGTTTACAATAAAAAGAGATGCAAACTCCTGCATTAATTGTAAGCGCTGCGATAAAGCATGTGATATGAATATTAAAATATCTACCTGCAATAAAACAGTTAACTCACTTAATTGTATAAATTGCTTTGAATGTATTAAAAATTGTCCTAAAAAAAATACCCTTACATATGGCATGGTTGAAGGTAAAACACGTAATATAAAAATTGCCTGCTCTTTAGGTGTATTATTGGTATTTTTGGGTGCAAATCAGTACAAGCAGCAGACTAACATAAAATCAGAAGAAGTAGTAGTAAAAGAAGAAACAACTGCACCAAAAAAAGGAGAAGCTGATAATTCTGTATATTATGTTGGTAACAGCGCTGGGTATAAGGGTAATATAAAAGTTAAGGTAGGAGTTAGTGATGGCGAGATTACTAAAGTATCTGTACTAGAGCAGCAGGATGACTGGGATTATTACAGTAAAGCCAAAAAGGGTGTAATAAATGAAATCCTAGAAAAGCAATCTACTGATGTTGATGTTGTTTCAGGTGCCACATATTCATCTAAAGGTATAATAGGTGCAGTAAAAGATGCTCTTGAAAATAAAGTAGTAGCGGAATAATTTCTTATAAGTTAATAAAAAGATCATATTCTTATGTTTAGAAGATCAATAATTATATAGAATGTGGTAATGAATAGGATATCTAAATTAACGCTGGCAATAAGCAGTAAAAGCTTTTGTCAGCGTTATAATTTTATTTTACTATAATAATTTTTATTTATTTGATAGAAATGAAATGGAATACTCTTAGAAAATTAAGGAGAAAGTATAAAAATGATAACTCTTAGGCTACTGATGTTTAAAAGAATCTAATAGCATCTCAATTGTGAATTTAATAAATGCTTCATTGTCTAAACCAAAATGATTTGTGTAGGTATTACCTGATAAAGAAATCATCTGGAAGAAGCCTGTAACAACAAAAATTGAGGAAAGGGCAAGTGTAGATATTTCTAAATCAGAACGAATACTTCTATCAGTTTTTCCTTCATGAAACATCTTAATTAGTTCTTCAAACAAGCATTTATCTAAATCAGTAAATTTGTCACGATAAGGAATATTCATCCCTTCAGAATTTGATTTTATAACTCCACACGTATTTGTTAATTGCACCATTTCAGGAAAATTACCAAAATAATTATAATAAGCATAGTAAGATAAACGTATTTTTTCAAAGCCTGTAGTCCCTTTTTGGCTTTCACTTTTTATCATCTTAAAAAGATTCTTATAGCCTCGTAATGAAACTGCAAAGAATAAGTCTTCTTTGCATGTAAAATATCTGTAAATTGTCCTCTTAGTAAACTCACATTTTTTAGCTAGATTATCCATTGACACTTTTTCAAATCCATATTTACAAAATAGCTCTTCAGCTGCAGATACTATGATATTTTCACGTTCTAATCGTTCTTTCTCTTGTCTTGTTAATTCCTTCAAGAAACATCTCTCCCATCTATTGACAAAGAAATAGGTAAAAAAGTATACTGATGGTATATTAGTATACTGATAGTATACCAATTTGTATGGATTTTATCAAGCAATCAGAAGCAAATGGAAGGGCAAAATAAAGAAAAGATATCAGATTTTAAAATTTAAAAAATGGTAAGGAGGTTATTAGAATATGAAATCAGTTATAATTTATTATTTTTCAGGAACAGGTAATACGGAACTTGTTGCTAACATGGTTAAAGAAGGATTTACGAATTATAAATACAAAGTTAGTGTAGTGAAAATTGAAGATATTCTAAAGAAGAATCTTGAAATAGACGTTGAAAAATATGATTTGGTTGGAATTGGATGTCAGGTTATTGGATTTGGTATACCTAATATAGTATATAAGTTTATTAATAGTATGCCTAAAGTATTGCAAAAAAAGGTGTTTATTTTTAGAACGGCAGGTGGTGTGGCACCAATTAATTATAATTCCTCAAGACCAATAATAATAAAACTTTCGAAAAAAGGATATGAGGTTTTCTATGAGAGGATATTCTCTATAAGCAGCAATTGGATAGATAAATTTGATGAGATAATTATTAAAAAACTCTATGAGGCAACAACTAAAAAGGTAGCTATCATGTGTAAAGAAGTTATTAACGGTGAAAGTCGAATACTTAAAACAGGAATTGGCCTTAAGGTGATTATGATAGGAGTTATGTCAATAACTCGATGGATATTTCCTTTGATTGGAAAAGATTTAAGTGCTAATGAATCATGCACTCATTGTGGACTTTGCATAAGGAATTGCCCAACTAGAAATATATATGAGAGTAATGGTAAAATTAAATTTAATTTTTCTTGCTGCAGTTGTATGCGATGTGTTTACTCTTGTCCTAAAACGGCTATTAACTATAGAGTTTTTACTTTTTTCCGTATATCAGATGGATATAACATAAAAAAAATTATTGGACAACCGCTTGATGATAGTCAAATAAATAGCAAAAAGGTTCCTCGATTTTATTGTAATTATATTAGCAATGATAAAATGTAACTTAATTATGAGTGGACGTTAAATTTTATAATTATATGGTTAAACTTATTACAAGGATTGCAAAGTTTTTAGATGGAATTCAACTTACAATTTACAATTATCCATATAATCTATTCAATATTTTTTGTGTAGGAAGAAAGAGTATATAATTAATGAATTTAATGATTTTTGAAAATTGAGTAATGTTATATTTGAAGGTATAATATAACTTGTTTTTAATTTACATAAAAAGGTAAGTGGAGGAAAGAAATATATCAGTAAAAATATGCATTTAGATTATGGGTGGATAATATGGATAATTGTGTAAATGTAAATAGAAAATCTATAATTAAAATAATTTGGACAGTATCTTTGGTATTTCTAATAATTCAGGTTTGGATAGAAAAATTTTTAGGGTTAAAGTTACTTTTATTTAGTATTGATGCAAACTTTATAAAATTATTAATAATTTTATTCTTATTGTTGTCACCAATAATATCTTTTAATTATAAGAAACATAAGGTGATAAAAATAATATATCTTGTTTTAGCTGTAATTTGTTCAATATATATTTCAATTATATATTTGTTTGCTTTTTCTTCAGATGTCTGCTTTTATTCCCGATCACCATATGATAGCAAGAGGGAATTAGTAATAGAAGAAACATCATTCTTAATGGGGGGGGCGGGATACTTTTATGAACGCAAATATATAATATTTATGAAACAAATACATGGGACAATCACTTATGAGGTCCCACCCTCTTTTTCTAGAGGAGAAGCCACCATAAAATGGTTGGATGAAAATACAGTACAAGTGGATTATATTAATAATTCAAGTGGGCATCATGATATAGAGATAGTTAAAATTCCATGAGGCGGAGTTAATGGCTAGGCATTATTACGATTTATTATCTTCTATGTAAATTCTAAGAAAAGTAATGTTAAAAAATGTTATAATAGAAATGAAATTACAGCATGTTTATAAGATCTGCTGCTGGTCGTATATCATGAGTAAAGTATAAATATGATGGAACTGAGAGGGAGTTATGAATAAATTAGAGTTTTTAGGAAGAGGGTCAGGTTATCACATTAAAGAAGGAAATACTGCTGCCTATATAAGAAAAAATGAAACATTTTTACTAATAGATTGTGGTGAAACTGTATTTAAAAGGATTTTGGAAAAAGAATTACTTAAAGGAATTAAAGAGATACATGTATTAATCACTCATATGCATTCAGATCATATTGGTTCATTAGGTGGATCTATAGGATTCTGCTATTGGAAATATAAAATAGTTACTAATGTTTATTTTAATGAAAAAGAAAAAATAAGTATGTTTTTAGAACTTCTCGGATTAAAAGAAGGTGAGAGTTTTATTGTAGATAATGCTGATAATAAGAGAATTGACTCGTTGGGACTGAAATTTTCAGCATCGATAACTAAGCATGTCAAGACATTGAATACTTATTCTTACAAAGTGGAGTTTGATAAAGGAAATGATATTTTTTATAGTGGAGATACATATGAGACAAACTTTGATTTAATTCCTTATCTAGAGTCGGGAAATTTAGTTTATCATGATGCATGTCTTAATGATAATGAAGAGAATGTACACACTTCATTAAGAGTGTTGAGTGAAAATATTCCTATCAAATATAGAAATCAAGTTTATTGTATTCATATTGATGGAGAAAATTTTATTGAGGAAGCACAGAAACAAGGTTTTAATGTAGTTGATCTAATATAATCTAGGAAGAGTTATAGGAATTATAAAATATATTTGTGTGAATATATTAATTTTTCAGGTGAAGCGTGAAGTTCATGGAAATAGTAATTAGAGTGGTTATCCATAAATGAAACTCGTGATAATTATGTTGAAAGATAAATGTGATTTATGTATTGATTTTAATGAAGTAATGGAGGGATAAATAATGATTCAATCAGTTGTACATATTGCTTTAGTAGTGAAAGATTATGATGAAGCAATAGAGTTTTACACAAAAAAACTTCATTTTGAATTAGTAGAAGATACATACCAACCAGAACAACAGAAAAGATGGGTAGTAGTATCTCCGCCAGGTTCAAGTGGAACAACAATATTGCTTGCAAGGGCATCTAAGCCTGAACAAGAGGATTTTATAGGAAACCAAGCAGGGGGAAGAGTTTTTCTTTTCTTAGGAACTGATGATTTTTGGCGTGATTATAATGAAATGAGAGAAATAGGAATAGAATTTGTGAGAGATCCTAAAGAACAGGATTATGGAATTGTTGCAGTATTTAAAGATTTATATGGTAACTTGTGGGATTTGGTTGAGTTTAACGAAAATCATCAAATGTTCGAAAGAGTTAAATAAATCACAATTTATCTACTTTAAAAATAAGAAGATTATAAAACAACAGAGTATCGGCTGAGCATACTAATTTTTCAGATGAAGCGTGGAGTTCATGGTAATAGTAATTAGAGTGGTTATCCATAAATGAAACTCGTGATAATTACGTTGAAAGATAAATAGTAATTTGTAGAGGAGAAATTATATGCTGGGAAGTTTAGGATTTTCATATGTGGGTCTGATATATTTATTAATGCTATTTATTCCTAATATAATTTGGAGTAAGAATCAACCTATAGATTATAACAATGTTCAAGAAAACAAAATTTTATTATCATTTGAACGTGTAGGTCAAGTTTGTTGTACATGCAGTGTGTTGATTTTTAGTGATTTTAACCTTGCTCCATTCTCAATATGGAGTTTGTGGCTTATAGTATCATTTTTGCTAATGTTATTATATGAGATCTGTTGGATTAGATATTTTATTAATGGGCATACAGAAGAAAGTTTTTATCGTAGTTTTTGTGGAATTCCTGTGCCTCTTGCGAGTTTGCCTGTCACAGCTTTGTTGTTATTGGGTGTTTATGGGAAAGTTATTTGGCTGATCGCGTCTGTTATCATACTTGGCATAGGACATATTGGTATACATATTCAGCATTTAGGAACAAAAAAATAAGTTGTATTTTGCCTTACAATTAAACCTGTAAGAATGTTTATATAAGATTCTTATGGGTTATTTTGAATATATTTTATAATATACAGGAGCACGTGAAATACATGGAGGTAAGGCAATTAAAAAATTAAGACCAGTAGATTTTATTGAAATGCTCAGCTTTAAGAGTAATTGCTCCAATAAAATTATTATAAAAAATTATGCAATTTTAATCTGATTTTAATCTTTCTTATATTTTAGATTAATTTTCTCTAAGTATTATATAAACATGATAAGTCAATACAAAGTTTTGGAGGATGATTAATATGGAAAGAAATGAAATGATTAAAATTTTAATGGAAAAGACTAAAGTAAGTTATGAAGAAGCAGAAGAAGTATTACAAAAATGTGACTTTGATCTTTTAGATGCTATAATTTATTTAGAAAGACAAGGAAAAGTTGAAAATAATGGAGCCAATACAATTATAGAAGTGGCTGTAGATAATAATGAAGAAAATAAAAAAGAAAATGAGGAAAATCATAAAAAGAAAAGTGGAGGTATTGGAGAAATTATTGGTAGAATGTTTAAGTTTATGGGGAAGGTTATAACCAAAGGAAATGAAAACTATTTTGAAATGAAAAAGGAAAATAAAAAGCCAATAAAGATATCACTTACGATAGTAGCGTTACTGTTAATAATCGGGTTTTGGCCTGTTACAATATTATTAGTAGTTGGTTTATTTTTTGGATATAAATATTCAATAGCAGGTCCTGATATTAATACTGATAAAGTTAATGATATTTTGGATAAAGCTTCAGAATCAGCAGATAATATGAAAAGTGATTTTAAAGAAAGCTATAAAGGATAGGATTAATCTAATGACAGTACTAGAGGTTTTGAAATTATTCGAAGCCTCTAATTTCGTGTATATAAAAGCATTTAGTTAAATGGTATAATTTACACAATGGATATGGAGGGTTACTATGGAAGATCATAGGCTTGCAGAAAAATTAAAAAACGAAGCTAATATAAGTTATGAAGAAGCGAAAATTGCCCTAGAAAAGTCAAACTGGGACATTTTAGATGCGTTTGTTTATTTAGAAGAAATGGGTAAAGTTCAAAAGCCTTCTGTTAGTATCTTTTATACTAATGAATATAAGGAAAATCATAAAAATGGCGTGATAATTAATAATAAGGATCAAGGGAATAACTATAATAATACCAAAAAGGATAATACCTTTGAAGGAATCTTTGTAAAAGTATGCAAAATAATAGACATATGCAATAATATTTTCTTTGAAATAAAGAAAGGTAATAAAGTATTTCTTAGGATTCCTATTACAGTGATTATACTTTTATTAATATTCTCCTTTGGTACTGTGATTCCTTTATATATAGTAGGTCTTTTCTTTGATTTTGAGTTTTCACTATCAGGAAAATGGAGAGAAGTGAATAAGATTAATCATGTATTTAAGTTAATATCAGAAAATGTAAAAAAGGTAAAAGGTAAATTGAAGAGGGGATTTAAAAATGGTTAAAATTTTAATTGTTGAGGATGATGAGAAGCTTGCAAGATTTGTAGAGTTAGAATTGTTACATGAAGGATATGAAATCTTAAAAGCGGATAATGGAAGATTAGGTCTTGAAATAGCTGAGAAGGGTGAAGTAGATTTAGTACTTCTTGATATAATGATTCCACAAATAAATGGATTAGAAGTATTACGTAGAATTAGGAAAACTTCAGATTTGCCTGTTATAATGCTTACTGCAAGGGATGCCATTATGGATAAGGTATCTGGACTTGATGCAGGAGCAGATGATTATATAACAAAACCTTTTGCAATAGAAGAGTTATTAGCAAGAATAAGAACATCTCTTAAAAGAAGAACTGTTATTGAAAAAAGAGATACAGACATAATAAGCTGCGGATTATTGTCTTTAGATAAGATGAGACATAAGGTAACGTATGATAATACAGAAATAGAATTAACAAACAGAGAGTTTACTTTACTAAAAATTTTATTGGAAAATAAGAACATAGTATTAACTAGAGATATACTAATGGAAAAAGTATGTGGCTATGATTATATTGGAGAAACTAATGTAATAGATGTTTATATAAGATTTTTAAGAACTAAAATAGATGATGCATTTAAAACAAAGATAATAACCACAGTACGTGGAGTAGGATACGTTATTAAAGATGAATAAGATTAATAAATCAAAAAATGTTACATCTATTGCAATAAAATTGAATTCTATTTTTGTAAGAAAGCTATTTTCAAAGTTTCTTTGGATTGATATATTTTTAATACTCTTTCTTATTGGATATTGGTGCATTGATTTGGAAATTGATTTTTATGGAGAATTTTTGTTAAATGCCCAAAGAACATTTGTCTTTTTTCCCATAGAAAGTTCCACATATACAGTAGTTTTTGATAATGGTAAAACTATGATTAAAGATGCAAGTAGTTATTTATATATAATTCAAAGGGTAACTCAATCTATAGCTATTATAGAGGGAATATTCCTATTGAAAGAAATCATCTTTGGAACAATGAAAATTAGAAGGACGCTAAAACCCCTTGATGAAATAGCTCAAACTGCAAGTAGACTTAGTAATATGACCTTTGATGAAGAGAAGTTTCAAAATCTTGAGGAGGCAATCTCTAAAATTAGCCCCATAATCTCAGAGGAAAGAATATATACAGGGGATAGTGAGCTTCATGGATTAGAAGAGGCAATAAATAATCTTTTGGAAAGAATGAGAAATTCTTATAAACAGCAAGCAAGGTTTGTTTCTGATGCATCCCATGAACTTAGGACTCCAATTTCAGTAATTCAAGGTTATGCTAATATGCTGGATCGTTGGGGAAAGAATGATGAAAGTGTATTAAACGAGTCGATTGAAGCTATTAAAACTGAATCTGAAAATATGAAAAATCTAGTAGAACAGCTGTTATTTTTAGCTCGAGGGATTAATGGTAAAACACAGGTTAACTCTAAAGAGTTTTTACTAAATGATATGATGAATGAAGTACTTGAAGAGTCGAAGATGATAGATGAAAAACACATATATAAATACTATAGTTCAGAAGAAATAATAGTTCAGGGTGATATTGGTTTACTTAAGCAGGCAGCTAGAATATTAATTGAAAATGCAGCTAAGTATACTGAAGTAAATGAAGTTATAATGCTAAAAACAGGAATAAATGAAAAAGGGGAACCTTATTTTTCAATTCAGGATAATGGTATAGGAATGGATGAAAAGGACATACCACATATATTTGAGCGATTCTTTAGAGCAGATACAGCAAGAGTTAGAAAGAACGGTGGTACTGGGTTAGGACTATCTATAGCTAAATGGATTGTTGATGGACACAAAGGATATTTTTCTGTATTAAGCAGAAAAGGCATTGGTACTAGGATAACAATATTTTTACCTAGCAGCTCGATAAATTTTTAACTGAAAGTATAAGTGAAGAAGGATGCAGAAGAAGATATTTTAAAAATAAATCTATATAATAATATTTAAATTAAAATACTATTAACCATAATATATACGTTGCCAAAATAATTCTTCATCATAATTCTAAAAATATTACAAGAATTCTAGCTATAATTGTGAATTTTGGGATGTGCATTGTAAATTGCAATATATATGAAAACAGAACAATTAAATATTTACAAAATATGTTATAATTGGTTTATAGTATATCTTTAGGAGGATATTAATGTGAAAGTTTTATTAATCTATTCATCTATACATCATGGTAATACTGAAAAAATAGCAAGGGTAATGGGCGAATCTATAAATGCTGATATAATAGAAACAAGAAATTTAAAGATAAATACATTAAATGAATATGATCTAATAGGTTTTGGTTCTGGAATATATTATGGGAAGTTACATAAAAATATTCTTGAGTTAATTGACAAGTTACCAACTTTGTCTAATAAAAAAGTATTTGTTTTTTCTACGAGTGGACAGGGTAAAACCAAATATAATAATCTTGTTGAACAAAAGCTAAAAGAAAAAGGGTTTAATGTTGTTGGTAGTTTTGCATGCAAGGGTTATGATACTTTTGGACCATTTAAATTAATTGGTGGAATTGCTAAAGGCAGACCAAATGATAAGGATTTTCAAAATGCAAAAGATTTTGCTAAAAAACTTATATCTTTATAATATTTTATCATTATTTACAAGCAAAAATAAATAACAGATTGAAATATCGCATTTAGAAAATGTGGTATTTTTGGTACTGTATAAGTGTAAGTGTTAAACCAGATATGTCTGGTTAGCATTTGCACTTATTTTATTTATAATTAGGGAGTAATTGGTCTGACGTCGGTATTTTTGGATTAATAACATCCGTCATAAAAACTGTCAGCCATCCCTTATTATAAATATTCGATTAAGCAGGTTGAAACCCTAGAGGCTTTCGTGTAACTAACCAAAATGAATTGTAATAAGTGCAGATGGAGACAATTACAAAAATAAAGTTGGAGGTTACTTATGATAAGTGTAGGAATTGATGTATCAAAAGAAAAAAGTACAGTATGTATATTAAAACCATACGGCGAGATCGTTAGATCTCCATATGAGATTACGCACACAGAAAGTCAAATTGCAGAACTAGTATCTACGATAAAATACCTTGATGATGAAGTAAGAGTTGTAATGGAAGCCACAGGGAATTATCACCTACCAGTGCTTAGTTTTCTTAAAGAGCATGGAATTTTTGTGGCTGTTATTAATCCATTGATAATGAAAAAATATGCAAGCATAATTCTTAGAAAGGGGAAAACGGATAAGCTGGATTCTATAAAGATTGCTAATTATGGTTTGGATAACTGGTTTAACTTAATTAACCATGAATCTAGTGAAGAAATTTATGTGCAACTACGTCTTCTGGGAAGACAGTACGGTCACTACATTAAACTCCGAATAGAAAGTAAACTATCTTTAACTACAATGCTTGACTACACAATGCCGGGAATTAAAACTATGCTGAAAAGCCGTTCAGATAAACCAGAAAAAGATAAGCTAAATGATTTTATTGAAGAATACTGGCATTATGATAATATTACAAAAAAAAGTGAGAACCAGTTTATTAGCAATTATAAAAATTGGGCAAAAAAGAAGGGATATCAACAAAGCGAAGCGAAAGCCATAAAGATATATGACTTAGCTCAGCAAGGAATCCCTACTTTATCTTCCAATGCTCCATAAACCAAAATGTTAGTATTGGAAGCCGTTCGAGTTCTCCGAGAAATAGATAAAACTCTTGCATTGATTTTATCACAAATGCAAGAATTAGCAAAGTCTTTAAAGGAGTATACAGTTGTTCGTGAAATGGCAGGAGTAGGTGATATCATTGCACCAAGACTAATGGCTGAGATAGGAGATATTAGAAGATTCCATAGCGGAAAAGCATTGATAGCATATGCAGGTATTGATGCACCACCATATCAATCAGGACAGTTTACCGGAACGCGAAGGCGGATATCAAAGCGAGGTTCTGCTACCCTAAGAAAAACTGGATTTGAAATAATGAAATGTTTAAAAAGCAATAAACCAGAGAGTGATACTGTATATTTGTTTGTTTTAAAAAAGGAAGCTGAAGGAAAAGCTTCAGAAGTAGCTAAAATTGCTGGATTAAATAAGTTTTTAAGAATATATTATGCAAGAGTGAAAGAAGTATATAAGTAATAAACAATTTAATAAATAAAGGCTTGGACCAGAAAAACAGCTGGTCTAATTAGCATGCAAAAAAATAGAAAAAATAATTTAAAAACCTGCTTCAAAAGTATTGACTTTCATTAGCAGGTTTTTATGCAGCTTTAAAATGCGACAATGCGAGTAGGATTATTATATTTATTATAAAGGATTAAGAGATTTATAGACAATTATTTATAGGAATGGTAAAATTTAATATATTATTAATATTTATTAAGTTTTAGGGGATATAGGAGAGAAATATGAAAAAGTTAAAATTAACAAAAGTATTAGCTACTACATTAGTAGCAGCTTCAGTATTGGCATTAAATCCGATAGGAGCAAATGCAGAATGGAGACAGGATGCAAAAGGCTGGTGGTATACAGAAGGAAACTCATGGGCTGATGGTTTCAGAGTAATAGATGGGTATTTATATTTTTTTGATTCACAAGGCTATATGGATCATGGTAAGCCAAATGATTTTGGAGATAAAGTTGGATTAAATGATGATGGTCAATTTACAAATGTCACAATAAATGGAGCATGGGCTTTTTGCAAATTATCAGGTGAAATAGTAGCATATCTAGGTTCTGACAGCAATGTAGTAATTCCAGATAAAATTGATAATGTTGCAGTAACAGGTATAGGTAATAAGGCATTTTATAAACACAATAATATTAAAAATATAATTATCCCTAATAGTGTGACAAATATAGAAGACTCTGCATTTTATGGCTGTGCAAATTTGGCAAGCTTAAATATTCCAGCAAGCGTTCAATCTATAGGGGAAAAAGCATTAATAGGTTGTAGTAGCTTAGCAAATATATCTGTAGATGATAATAATATAAGTTATAAAAGTGTTGATGGAGTGTTATATAGTAAAAACGGAACTAATATACTATGTTATCCTGCTGCAAAAGTAGATAAAAATTATACAATTCCAAGTGGTGTAATAATTATAGGAAATAGTGCGTTCAGTAAATGTACAAATCTAACAAGCATAGAAATTCCTGATAGTGTAAAAACCATAGATTACAGAGCATTTGAAGGGTGTACAGGCTTAACAGAGATAAAAATTCCTGACAGTGTAACAAGTATAGTAAATAGTGCATTTATCGGATGTTCAAACTTAACAAGTGCAAACATTCCAAGTGGTTTGACATCTATAGAACCTAGTATATTTGCAAGCTGCACTAACTTAATAAGCATGACAATTCCTAACAGTGTAACCCAAATAGGAATGAGTGCATTTGGTGGATGTAAAAATACCAACTTTTATGTAAAGAGTGAAGCAATGAAACAACTTTTACGTAGATCTGGTGTAAATCAAAATAAGATTGTAGTAAGCGCTTAGTCATAATCAATAATTAAATAAATAATCTTATAGAGTGGCTTAAAGTTACTCTATTTTTATAAACAAAATTTCTATTTGCCATAAAGAGTATTTATGAGGTAAGGTATAAAATGCTATTTAAAAATTTCGAAGTGTGGTATTTACAAGATATGTTATAATAAGTGAAAGAAAAAATAGTGATTTGTGGAGGAGAAAGACGATGGTTAGGGTTGCTACTGTAGATGATGTTTTAGAAATAGAAAAGATATATAATGAGATTTTGGATTATGAAGAACAAACAGTGTCTTATACAAATTGGCAAAAGGGGCTTTATCCAACAGTTGATTATGCTAGGGGGGCTATTGATAATAATACAATGTTTGTTGGTGAAGACGAAGACGGAATATATGGATGTGTAGTGCTTAATAGTATTCAACCCAAAGAATATGACAATATTTCGTGGGTTACTAAGGCAGAATCAAGCGAAATTATGGTCATTCATACTTTGTGTATTCGACCTTCAGCCAGTGGAAAAGGTAAAGCAAAAATAATGATGGAATTCATTGAAAAATGCGCCAAAGAGCAAGGATATAAAGTTATTCGCCTTGATACTTATGAAGGCAATATTCCAGCTGCAACGCTATATCCTAAGATTGGATATGTTTATGTAGGTACAACAAAATTTCATTTTCAAAATGTAATATGGGAAGATTTGAAGTGCTTTGAAAAATCATTATAGTGACAAATTCTAATTTATCTGCCATGAAAATAAGTATATATATTGCAAAAATAATTCTTCATCATAATTCTAAAAATACTGCAAGAGTTTTAGCCGTGATTGTGAAATGTGTACTGTGGATTGCAACATATATATTATAAAAGAAATTGGATGATTCATAAACAAAAGTAGCTAAGTTAAAAATTAAAAAGGCTGATTAGATATTGATTAAGCAAAGGTGGGGATTTCTATTTTTCCAGATTTTATTAAGCATTATGATTTAATACGTTCAATACTTCGGGACGTTTTTTTATATGGATGTTTTTCAAAAGGTGACTTAGAAAGTAAAAATCATGGGAGCTCACGAAAAGTTAGTTATGAGATGCGCCGAATTAAACAATATATAGAGAAGGATTTTATTAAGATAGATAAAGATGGCAAGAATAAACTTTTAAGTTTAAGCTATGATGATATATCAAATACGAAAAACTTTTTAGTCAATACATATTTAAGCAAGAGTTTTACTAAAGCTGATATTATCTTATATTATTATTTGCTTTTAATTTTAAATTATAAAAATAAACCAATGGCCTTTTCAGACATTGAAAATGAGCTGGTAAGTGAAGAATTAATTGATTATGAAAATATAAGTAGTAAAACCATAGAAAGAAAGCTTAATGAATTAGCAAATTCTATGGAAATCGTATCAGTTAAGAAAAATGGACGAGTTAAAGAGTATTACATTTCAGAGGATATACTAAAAGAACTTGATAATGAAGAAATTCTAAAGCTTTATAATATAGTAGATTTATATAAAAATATTATTTTTCCTAATGTAAGTGGGCATTATTTTTTTGATACACTAAGGGATTATTTAGAATTTGAACGAAATGTAATACCAAAGGATAAGAATTGTTTTCAATATAAAAACCTGCATTTTCATCCTGTAATTGAAGAAGAATTGATTTTGAAAGTTATGAGAGCAATTGAAAATAGGAATGAGATAAGATTTAAAAATGATTGCAAAACCACTCGTGTCAAAATGTATGATAATGAAGTGATTAGGCCTTTTAAGCTTAGATACGATGTTGAATGTGGAAGGTTCTACGTGTTTTCGCTTACTAGCACTGGAAGATGTATTAGTGCAAGGCTTGATAGGAAAGATGATATTGATGTTTTAAAAACAAGATTTAATTATGAGGAATATGAGGAAAAGTATAAATTAGCTATGGGAAAAAGTTTTTCAAGTGTGCCTCATAACACTGATACTCCATACGAAGAAGTTGAATTTGAAGTTAATATTGATTATTTAAATGAATATTATATAGTTGAAAAGATAAAAGGGGAGCTTGGGGATTGCACTTTTGAGGAGATAAGTGATACTAAATATTTATTTAAAAAGATAGTAAATGATTCTTGTGAAATGATTCCGTGGATCAGAAAATATGGTGGCTATTTAAGGGTTATTTCACCTAGATATCTTCATAAGAAAATAAAAAAGGATTGGGAGGATATGCTAAATAATTATGGAGTTATTTCATGAATATAAAAATAAATATTTTCATTTAGTATTTAGAATTCTAAATCTAGCAAAAAATGGACTTTATAAAGATGAAATTATAAGGCTTATTGAAGACGAGGAATACGATGAAAAAGTAATAGGAAAAGACTTTAAAACTTTTGAAGGAATGATTTTAAATCAATATGGTAAAGAGGATAATTTCAATTTTTTAGAAGAAAGAGAAGGAAAATATTATAGTATTTTAAATAGTGAAGATAGTATACCTCTTAAAGTCAGATTTTCAAAGCTAGAAAAATCCTGGCTTAATGGAATGATTAAGGAACCAGTAGTACAAGCTTTACTTGGAAAAGAAACCTTAAAAAAATTAGAAACAGCTTTGACAGATATGAAAGAAAAGGGAAGTAATCAAATAATAGAATTTACAAATAAAGTACAAAATGGCTTTGATATTGATTTAGAAAAATTAAGTAAGGATTTCTATACTATTTTGGAAGGTATAATTAATGAGAAGCCTATATTATATTCTAATGTAGATAAAAACGGCAATGAATATAATAACCAATTAGCAATTCCAATTAGAATTGAGTATTCATTAAAAGATGATAAATTTAGAGCATCCCTATATTCTTTAGATGAGAAACGATCTATATTAGTTAATTTACATACCTTAAAGGAAGTTAAAATAGCCAATAATGTAGATTCGAATATAAAAAGAAAAGATGTTCTTAAGAAATTAAAGGAAAAGAAATACTCAGAAGTTCCAATTACAATTGAACTTGAAGATATTAGGAGAGCTATGGAAAGGTGTTTTATGAGTTTTTCTTCATTTGAAAGAAATTCTAGAACCATTTCAAAAAATAAATATGAAATAGATATTTATTATTATACCTTTGAAGAAGATGAAGTTATAAGGAAAATAATGTCCTTAGGTCCATATGTTAAAGTAAAGGAGCCTAATAGGGTTAGAGAGATTATTATTGATAAGATTAAAAGAGCATTTATGTATGAAACAACTTAAGGTATGGAAAATATAAATAAGTTATCTTAATTATATATAATCAAGAAATAGAGCTGGAAGTTAAAAAGACTTCGGGCTCTTTTGTTTTACAGTATATATGCTACTTAAGTGTATTTAGAGTATTTTATTGAGACAGGCGTTTAACATTTTATTGGTACTAATGGATTATAATTCAAAAGATGCAAAGTTTTTGTCTGTAAGAAAATTATAGAAATAATATAATAAGTATTGTAGTCGAGAGGACAAAGCAATAAGGAAGTGAATATTTAAGTTACTTCGTTTTAAATATAGGTGTCACTGGTTCGATTCCAGTCTCATAATTCTTAAAAAAGTTGTGAGTAGCTCAGCAGGTAGAGCACTAATAGATTATACTTAAATAACTTTTCTCCTTATTAAATTGTTGTATTGATGAAAAAATATGGCAGTGTATATTTAAGTTACTTCGTTTTAGGGGTGGTAATATTGGTTCGAATCCAATTGCATATTTTAATATGTATAGTAGAAGGGATAACACACCACCAGAATACTTAAATAGCTTTTTTCTCCATATTAAATTAAGGGAAGTGCATGAAGGTGTTACTTCGGAGTAAAGATAATTGCAATAAAAGCAATGAACACTTTTAGGTTTTCTCCCTTATTGTTTTAAATTTTTTCTTCACAAGTAGGACGCAAAGGATATTAATCAATTTAATTAAAATTGATTTAACATGATGATAAGAGTATTAGTATGGTGCAACTCCATAAGTCATCTGAAAAATATAACTTCATCATTGAAAGGAGCAAATTAAAATGTCAAAATTTAATTTTTTTAGAAACACAACAGTAAATACAGTAAATAAGGAAGGCCATGTGGCTTTTAAAATGGAACTGAAGGAAAAATTAATAACTGAAGTTTTAACAAGTTTCTTTAATGAAGGAAAGTTTTATGGAGATAATTCTTTAGAAATAGTCAACGATTTAAGAAATATTATTAAGATAGATCCGAAATTTGTAGCAAATTTGGCCATATATGCTAGAAAAGAAATTTATTTAAGAAGTATATCTCATGTTATGGCTGCAGAGCTTGCTTATGATGTGCAGGGGAAGAAGTATGTTAGAAGAGTTTTAAGTGAAATCGTTGAAAGAGTAGATGATATGGCGGAAATTTTAAGTTATTACTTAAATGTATATGGTAAACCAATTCCAAATTCACTGAAGAAAGGTTTAGGTGATTCTTTCATAAGATTTGATGAGTATTCTCTTGCAAAATACAATAGAGCAAAGGAGATTAAACTTAAGGACATAGTAAATTTAGTTCATCCAAAACCAAGTACAGGTAAGCAAAGCGATATGTTTAAGAGATTACTTGAGGATAACCTAGAAACACCATTTACATGGGAAACAATGCTTTCAAGTGAGGGCAATAACAAGAATACTTGGGAAAAATTAATTGATAGCAATAAGCTTGGTTATATGGCTATACTTCGTAATTTGAGAAACATTATTAAAGCTGAACCAGATAATATAGAAAAGGTATATGAAATTTTAGAAAATGAGAATAGAGTTAAAAATAGCAAGCAGATACCTTTTAGATATTATTCAGCATTTAAAGTATTATCAAATGAAGGTCTTGGAACATCAAAAATTTATGATGTATTGGAAAATGCAATTAGATTTTCTACAGATAATATAGAGCGACTTAGTGGTAAGACTTTTATATCAACTGATGTATCAGGTTCTATGAGAAGTACGCTAAGTAGAAAAAGTGATACTACCTGTGCTGAAATAGGTACTGTTCTTATGGCGATTGCAAATAGCATTTGTGATGAAGCTATAACAAGTACTTTTGATACAAGATTTAAAATAACTCCATTTGCAGCTACAAATGGAATTATAGCTAATGCAAATTCTATAAGGGTTACAGGCGGAGGGACAAATCTTTCATTGCCAATATATCATTTGTTAGATAATAAAATTTATGTTGATAGAATAATAATTCTATCAGACAACGAAATAAATTATGGATATGCTAGAGTATGCCAAGATTTGATAAATCAATATAGAAAGCAAGTAAATCCTAATGTCTGGGTACATGCAATTGATCTTTTAGGTTATGGTACACAGCAATTTAAAGGAGACAAAGTAAATATAATTGCGGGCTGGAATGAAAAAATACTAGAATTCATACCAAATGTAGAAAACGGTCTTAGCAATATAAAGGACAAAATTGAAGAGTATTATTTTAAGGAAAAATTAGAATCAATTATATAGATAAAAATAGTAAGGGGAAGTGTATATTTAAGTTACTTCGATTTTAACGATAGATGTCACCGGTTCGAACCCGGTCTTATAATTTGGAAAGATTATAAGTAGCTCAGGTGGTAGAGCGCTAAATACTTAAATAGTTTTTCTCCCCTTATTTAAATTTTGGATTTAAGGATGGGTAATTCCTATGAAAAATATTTATGTTCTTGAAGGAAAAAATATATATGATTTAGATTCATTTTTTAATGAATTTGCTAAAGCGGTAAATGCACCTAGTGGATATTTTGGCAGAGACTTAATGCAATTTGATGATTGTCTTTTTGGCGGATTTGGATTAGAAGCACCATGCGAAATTATTTGGAAGGAATGTAATTTGTCAAAAGAAAAATTAGATTGCAATATGCTTAGAGAATATTATGAAATAGAGAGAATTAATTGTGAAAAAGGATTAGTCAATGAACTGAAGGAATTGCATGAAGGTGGTAGAAAAGATGCAAAAGAAGATGAATGCTTTTTTTACGATATGTTAAATATATCAAAGTACATGATTGAAAAAGCCGAAAATGGAGAAATGACTATGTTTGATGAAATAGTAGAAACAATTAAAAGTGTTACAAGTAGAGCACGTTTAGGATGGAGAGTAGATTTAAAGTTAGAATAAATTTTGAAAGGAAGTGAAGATTTAGTGAGTGGACATTTGTTGGGATGCATATCACTAAAGATAATTCATGTTAGAAGTTAAAGGAAAATATAATACTGCAAAAGTATTTACAGATAATATAGAAAAAGAAGCAATTGAACAATTAAAAGAATTATGTAATCAGCCTTTTGCAGAGGGCTGTAAGGTTAGAATAATGCCTGATACACATAAAGGGGCAAGTTGTGTTATTGGATTTACAGCTGATTTGGGTGATAAAGTCATTCCTAATATTGTAGGAGTTGATATTGGATGCGGGATGTTAACTGTAAATTTAGGAATAGTAGATGTTGATTTAGAAAAGCTAGATGAGATTATCCATAAATATATTCCATCAGGAATGAATGTCCATGAAGGAAGAGTAGTTAGATTTCCAGAATTACAAAATTTAAAATGTTATAGGAGCTTGAAAAATACTAAAAGAATTGAGCGAAGTATCGGCACTTTAGGTGGAGGAAATCACTTTATTGAAATAAATGAAAGTGCTGATGGCATAAAGTATCTTGTAATTCACTCAGGAAGCAGAAATTTAGGAACACAAGTGGCTAGCATTTATCAAAATCTTGCAATAGATTTATGCAGTGGTAAAGGTGATTACTTTGTTAAAAGAGAAAAAATAATTAGTGAATATAAAGCTGATGGGCGTAGAAAAGAAATCCAGAAAGCTTTAAAAGATTTAGAAGCACTATATAATGACTTAATGCCAAGCTATCCAAAAGAGTTGTGCTTTTTAAGTGGAGATTATAGGAAGGATTATCTACATGATATGAATATCTGCCAAGAATATGCTGTCTTAAATAGAAACACAATGGCAGATATAATTTTGAAAAAGATGTTTGGAAAAGGCTTTGATGAATTTGAAGCATTTTCTACTACTCATAATTATATAAATTTCAAAGACAATATAATTAGAAAAGGAAGTATTTCAGCCTATGAAGGAGAAAAAGTATTAATTCCCCTTAATATGAGAGATGGAAGCATAATTGCAATAGGGAAAGGTAATCCAGATTGGAATTACTCAGCACCACATGGGGCAGGCCGTATTATGAGTAGGACTAAAGCTAAGGAAAAAGTCAATTTGGAAGAATTTAAGGCTTCAATGGAAGGGATTTTTACAACTTCAGTTACAGAAGCGACAATTGATGAAGCTCCAATGGTATATAAGCCTAAGGAAGAAATACTTGAAAATATTTCTGAAACTGTTGATATTATTGAAATAGTCAAACCAATTTATAATTTTAAAGCTCAAGGGTAATTAGAATATTTAAATCACTGATTTCAAAATTATTTTTTCTAAAATAAGTTAGGAGCTGAGGATAATGATTTGGAGAGATGACGCCTTGTAACGGAGGCGATATAATGTCAAGAAGTTATAAAAAAACACCGGTTTATCAAGATGGATATGGATTAAAGTCTTTATATTGGTATAAGAGGTCTGCAAATAAGAAGGTCCGCAGAACCACTGAAATTCATAGTGGAAAATCATATAGGAAGGTTTATGATACTTGGACATTCCGTGATTACGTTTTTAGAGAAACTTTAAATGAATATAAGATTGAACTTGAAAGAGATCTTAAAAGTTGTCTAATATTTTATGGAAGTTATGATAATTTTCCTAATTATTATAAAAAAAGGCTTGATGATAAAGATTTTAGGTTATGGAAAAAGATTTATTATTGGAAATAATTATTTTAGCATTACCTTATGTGTATAATGTAATGCTAAAATGCAATTTATAAGTATCATAGATGAAATGTATAGATGAATAATAATTTATTGGATTACATATTTAACTGTTGGGAGGGACTGAGTATGGATAAAGTAATACAAGCTCAATTAAGAGATATAGAAGAAAAAAATAATGTAAAAATACTATATGCAATAGAGTCAGGAAGTCGAGGCTGGGGATTTGAATCTAAGGATAGTGATTTTGATGTGAGATTTATCTATGTACATCCAGTTGAATGGTATTTAAGTGTATTTGAAGGTCCTGATATTATTGAAATACCTGTAGATGAGGTGTTAGATGTTAATGGATGGGATCTTCGAAAAGCTTTAAAACTAATGTACAGGTCAAATGCATCTTTATTAGAATGGCTATCATCGCCAATTACCTACAGGCAAAATCAAGAGCTTGTAAAAGAATTAAGACAGGTGGCAGAAAAGTACTTTTCACCAATATCAGTCACATACCATTATATAAATATTGCAAAGAAAAGCTTTGATGGATTGGAAGGCCTAAATAATGTTAACATCAAAAAGCTTTTTTATGTTATTAGGCCAATTTTATCATGTATGTGGATAGAGAATTTCAATACAATTCCACCTATGAATTTACAAGCAATGATGAAAGAAGTTAAAATGGATGACAAAGTCAAGACGATAATAGAAGAACTTGTTACTATCAAAGCTGATAGGATAGAGTCAGACACGATAAAACAACCTACAGAATTAATGGAATTCTTAAGAGACAAGCTAGAATATTATTATAGTTATGCAAAAAATATTAAAACTGAAAAAGAAAGAGATTCTAGTATCCTAAATGAATTTTTCCATAAGACTATTAAAGAATATAGTGGTGATATAGAATGAATAAAGTAACAAAGGAAATTTTAAATAAAGAGGAATATAAATTTATACATTCAAATGAAAACTTAGGAGAAAACATAATATACTTAACACTTTCAGGGTCAATTGGATATGGTACTAATATAGATAATAGTGATGTAGATTTACGAGGAATTACAATTGAAAGAAAAGAAAATATATATGGATTTCAAAGTTTTGAACAATTTGAAGATACAGCAACTGATACTGTTATATATGGACTTAGGAAATTTGTTTCATTAGCATTAAAGGGAAATCCTAATATTCTTGAATTATTAGGTACTAAGGATGAGCATATTATATATATGAATAAATATGGGGAGGCATTACGTAAAAATAGAGGGTTGTTCTTATCAAAAAGAGTGATACACACTTTTGGTAATTATGCTACTGCACAATTAAGAAGACTGCAAAATGCCTTGGCAAGGGATGAGTATCCGAAGGAAGAAAAGGAGAAACATATACTTAATACAATAAATAATCAAATGAATCATTTTTCATCTAATTACACAGAGTTTCCAAAGGGGAGTATAAAATTATATATTGATAAATCTGATAAAAAGGAAGCAGAGATATTAATGGACATTCATATAGATAAGTATTCTTTAAGAGATTTTAAAAGTATATACTCAGAAATGAGTAATATTGTTCACGATTATGATAAGCTTAATCATAGGAATAGAAAAAAAGATGAGGGGAAGCTTTTAAAACATGCTATGCATTTAATAAGGCTCCTAATCATGGGGACAGAAATATTAAAAACTCATGAAATCAACACTTATCGAGAGAAAGAACATGATTTATTAATGGATATCAGAAAAGGTAAGTATAGTTATGATGAATTGTTTAAGTTAGTAGAGTTATATGATTTTAATTTTAAAGAAGCATCAGTTAATACTACATTGCCTAAAGAACCTGATGAGAGGCAAGTTGAAGAATTATTGATTTCTTTGTATGAGAGATATTATAATGGTACAAGAAAAATTATTAAGTAGATTAGTTTAGGAGGTAAAATTCTATGGAAAAATACACAAGAAAAGAATTGGTAGATGCACTAAAAGTTGTATCGTCAACTATTAATAATTGTGAAAAAGCTCAGCTAAAATTTGCAGAAGGTACCTCACAACATACACTTCTTAAAAATAGGTTAAAAGCTCTATACATTTCAAAATCGTTAATAACATATGAAGATATTATGGATAAATATACAAAAGAAGAATTAATAGAAGCACTACGACCTGTAGCTTCTATTATCAGTAAATGTGAGAAGGCTCAGCTAAAATTTGACGAGGGGACATCTCATCATACTCGCCTTGAAAATATCATAAATGCAATGTATATTTCAAAATCGTTAATAACAGATGAAATTAATAAAAGAGATAGCAAGGCTTGATACTATTTTCATATAGAGTAGAAATCTGTAAAGTTTACATAACAAATGAAAATGTTTTTTTAATTAACTAATGTGTTACCTTAAATTGTGTTATAATAGGAATATATTTACAAGGGTGAATATTAAATAGAACTTATAAAAGCACAAAGTTAGGGGAGAAATAAATACATGAAATATATAAACAATTGCCAAACAGTAGATAAACTGAAAAATATAATTTTAATAGCAATTATTTTCATTAGTTTTTTTATTATTTCATCTAATGTACAAGCAACTACTATTACAAATGATCAAACATCAAATTCTAAAATCGGATGGACAATTGATGGGAAGAAGATTAAATCAGGTAGTTTATCAACAGACTATAATACTGAACAAGTGCTAAATGATATAAATAAGTTTCAATTGAATACCTTAAATATACCTGTAATGATAGATATTGATAATATTTCTTCGAGTAATATGATAGTTGATAAAATAAGTGAAGAAAAGGCAATTGATTTAATTAAACAATTGAAGAATACAAATGCAGATATAAATGTAATATTAGAGCCATACCCTTGGGTAGAGCAGGGGACAAAGGCTGAAACTGAATGGAAACCTAATAACATGAATGCTTTCTTTTTAAATTGGAAGACTAATGTATTAAAGACATTGATAACTGATATTGCAGTTCCATATAATGTAACAGCCCTAAATATAGGAAGTAATCTAGTTAACATGGAATCAGAAGAAAACAATTGGTGTGATATTATAGATTATGTTAGAACATATTATAAAGGATTGGTAACATACAGAACAAATAAATGGGATACTGCTTCATGGGCTCCTGAGAGTATCACTGCATATAATAACAAGTTAAATAATAAGTTATTTTCAAAAGTTGATTTTATTTCTATAGCAGCTTATTTCGAACTTACAAATAATCCTACAAATACTGTTGGAAATCTTACCAGCGCAATAGAAAATTCTCAGATAGATTTTGATGGACAAGTTAGACATCAAAATATAAAACAAGAAATAAAAAATTTCTATGATAAATGGAATAAGCCTATTTTCTTTGGAGAACTTGGTTTTCCTAAATTTGATTATGCATCATATGAGCCTTGGAATTGGAATCCATATAAGAATAATGGTATTAATAACGTTGAGCAAGCCAATTGTTTTGAAGCCTATAGAAGAGAGTTCCAAGATGAACCTTGGTTTTTAGGATTTTCTATATTTGCAGTGGGTGAACAAAGCAATGACAAACATTATTATCCAAGTCAAGAAAGTACAGAAGTTATAAAAAAATGGTATAGCAATGGAAAATAAATTATTCCGTGCAGTTATAAAAATAAATAGTAAATTGAAGTATCGCGTATCATATGATAAGTGATACTTTTTGTTATAGATTCAATTAAATTTGTGGCGCATTCTTCGCAAAGGTAAGAGAATTAATGCATAAAGGATATTTTATAGGTAAAGTATATTTAACAATTATAGATGGATTTGCATCCCTATAATTGCTAAATATAGGGATGTTATTTATTAACTACAATTCTTTATCAAATTTGTAACGATAATAAATGCCATATCCAACAATAAATAAATATGCAAAAACTAAAAGAAGAGTAGCTACCATATCAATTCCCATTAAAGCAAAAGTGAGAATTAGAGCACCAAATATAAATATCATCATATTATAGGCTTTAGCTTTTGCATGATTTCCAATAGTAATATTGCGTTCATCTAATTTTTCAATTTTAATTTGTTTGCAAATATCGGGATGGTTTTTTAATGCGCTACTACTGATAACATTTCCCATGCCATGACCAAAAATTCCACATCCAAATCCTACACACACATATGGTAGTGATCTCATAATCCCTTGCGGTTCAATAATTGTTTTAACTAAATATAATCCTATACCTAATAGCAGCAATCCGAATATTACTGAAAAGTAAGTTGTAATGTTCTTTTTCATTTTATTTGTTCCTCCTCATAAATAAAAATTTCTTCAATACTCATATTAAAATATTTTGCAATTTTAAAAGCTAATATAATTGAAGGGTTGTATCTTCCGTTTTCTAGTGAGCCGATTGTTTGTCTCGATACTTCAAGAGCAATTGCCAACTCTTCTTGTTTTATGCCATGCTTTTTTCGTATTTCCTCTAAGCGATTTTTCACATCGTCACTCCTTTTTCATGTAAAGTTTACTTTCCTTACTTGAATAATATCATTGCGTTTTCTTAATGTCAAGCTAACTTTCCGTAATGCGAAATATCAGTAAATACTTTGTGCCTTATATCATAAAAGTCATTAGGGCAATCTGCTGATGTATGATGATAGAAAATATGCATATTAAAGAAGAGTAGTTATTCTGAATATAAAAACATTTCTATCAGAATGAATTGTTATTTTTTGATAGTGCTTAAGATCTCTATACGTCAAGAGAAAAATTTTCTGTTATACTAATATTAACAGGAGAAAGATGGAATCTTATGTAAGAACAAAAGTGTTAGGAAGAGTACATGCGAAGAATTCATAAAGTTTAGGATTACAATAGAAAAAACGAGGACTAAGAACTTCTAACTAAGTTAGCATATTACATAATATAGATATTGGGGGATTCGGCATGAAGAAGAAAATACTTTTAATAACACCTGAGAATGAGGAAATTAATAGATTTAGAAGAAGTCAATTTAACAATTTTATTCAGATAACTATGCCATACCTGGCAGCTTTTATAGATGAAAATAAATATGAAATAACGCTAGTAGATGAATATAATCAAAAAGTTCCCTTTGAAGAAAATTTCAATCTGGTTGCAATAACTGTAAATACATCAAATGCTACCCATTGTTATAATATATCAGAGAAGTTTATGAATAAGAATATTAAAGTTGTAATGGGTGGTCCTCATGCAACATTATTACCAGAAGAAGTAAAAAAACATTGTGATTATATAATGGTGGGAGAGGGAGAAATTATATGGCCAGAATTTTTAGAAGATTTCTATAAGGATAATGCAAAACCAGAATATATCTGCAAAGAAGTACCTAATCTAAAAAATATGCCAACAGCAAGAAGAGATCTAATTCATAAAAGATACTTTACAAAAGGTGCAGTTATTTCTTCAAGGGGATGTCCTTACAATTGTAGTTATTGCAATTTAAAGCAAATTTATTGCGAGCCGTTTAGGACAAGACCTATTAAAGAAGTTATTTCTGAAATAAAGACCATGAAAAGTAAGTTTTTTGTATTTTGGGATGATAATTTCTTTGGGGATATAAATTTTGTGAAAGAATTACTGATAGAGTTGAAAAAACTTAATAAAAAGTGGGCAGCACAAGTAACATTAGAGAGATGTAAAGATGATGAATTATTAAAATTAGCTAGGGAGGTTGGCTGTGTATACTTTTTTGTAGGAATAGAATCTTTTTCACAGGATAGTTTAGGAAGTGTAAATAAAGGGATAAATGATGTAGATAAATATAAAAGTATCATAGATAAGATCCATAATAATGGAATTTGTGTACAAGCAGGAATAATATTTGGATTTGATACAGATAAAAAGGATGTATTCAAGAAAACTCTGGATGCCTGCAATGAGCTAGGAATAGATGGAGCAACTGTAAGTATATTAACGCCTCTGCCTAAAACACCAGTATATTCAAAGCTAAAAGAAGAAAAGAGATTAATAACAGAGGATTGGAGCTATTACAATGGAAAAACAAGAGTAGCTTTTATACCTAAAAATATGAGTGCAGAAGAACTATTTGAAGGATATATGTGGTTTAGGAGAGAGTTTTATTCTTTAAAATCTATTTATAAGAGAATAAGAAAATCTAAAACAAACATATTATATAACTTAATTGTAAATTTAGGATATAAGATAAGTCTTAACGGTACAAAAAATGATTTTTAGTATATTAGATAATTCTTTAAAGTAACTGGTTTATATGAATTATGAAGTTTGTTATAATTTAAACTTTAAATTATTCATATATCAATTGGGTTAATAATGAAAAGATAGGATTTAGAATTATAAATGAAATATACTTTTTATAATTAAACAGAATGGTATTTATAAGATTTACTATCATTAGCTAAAAGATAAATTGTAATTTGTAGGGTAGTTTAAACTGCTAAATTATTTAGAAATAAAGAGGTGCAATTATGAAAATACATGATAAATGCTTGCCGTGTATGGTTAACCAAGTTATTAAAGTAGCAAATATTACAGGGGTTAACAATAAGGAAGAGTTATTGAAGGAAGTTTTTACATATCTCAGTAAAATGGATTTTGAGGCAACTACACCAGAAATTATTGGAGAAATTTTTGGCATGATAAAAGAACATACTAATAATCCGGATCCATATAAAGAAACTAGAAATTATTATAATACATTATTTTTGAAACTGTTACCTGAATTTGAGAGGAAGATTGAGCAAGCTGAAGATTCGTTTCAATTAGCAGTAAGGTATGCCATTGTTGGTAATATCATAGATTTCAATCCTATTCACAATACATTATTAGAGGATATATTTGATTATTTTGAAAAAATGGAACAGTTGGAACTTGCAATAGATGATTCTAGAGAGCTAGCGGAAGATATTTTAAATTCAAAAATATTATTATACTTAGGTGATAATTGTGGAGAAATATGTATGGACAAGATTCTTTTAAGAAAAATAAAAGAACTAAATCCTAATGTTAAAATATTCTTTGGAGTACGAGGTAAACCTGTTGTAAATGACTCTATAGCTGAAGACGCATATTCTGTAGGAATTGATGAAGATGCAGAGGTTATTGATAATGGAGATGGTTCTCTTGGGACTGTTTTAAAAAGGACAAGTCGTGAGTTTAAAGAAGTCTATAAAAAGGCTGATGTAGTAATTGCTAAAGGGCAAGCAAACTATGAATGCTTGAGTGAAGAAAAGAAAAATATCTATTTTCTTTTAATGACTAAATGTGATGTGATTGCAAATGATATTGGTGTTCCGGAAAAGAAAATGATTTGTATGAAAAACAAATTTTAATTACAGGAGGTGTGTAATGAGTAGTCTAATAGCACAAGCAATCTTAGGGATTATATTTAGAATTTTAGTATTAATATTATGTGTATTAGGAATATATGCTATTGTCTTATTAATTAAGGCTCTAAAGATCTATATTAAAAAGAATTCTTAGTTCTATGCATAAATAAGGCAAGCGTTAATCAAGAAAGATTTAAAGATATCTAACTAAGAGTTTATCAGCTTTGAGATAAAGGATAAAATAAATTTATATACTAATGATGGAGAACAATGAGGAAAAGTCGCTAATGCAATTGATGAGGAATTAGTTAGTGATGTTTTATTATATAAAAGCAGAGATGTAAGGAGAAAGATATTATGGAAAATAAAAATGGAAATCTATTAATGGCTCCGCTATGGCTAATGTATCCTGAAATTCCAAATGGAAGCATTGGATGGAGAATGGGATATGGTGAAGGATATGCTATAGATTTTTACTTATGGTTTAATAAATTAGAAGAGGATGAGAAGAAAAAGTATAAAGAAATGTTTCCGGAGCCTAAAAGATGGGAAAGAGAAGATAATATTTATGAATACAATAATTATTGGACATACACTTGGCAAAAAGATGGTAAGCCTGAATATGATTTAAATAACCTTATTTCAGATTATAAAGATGGAAAGAACTTGGAATATATTTATTTCTGGGGACATCATCCTAAAAAAGACGGAGGTATTACAAAGTCTTGCTTTAGCCAGTGGTGGAAGAGCAGGTTCAACATTGGACATACTGAATATTTATTTATGGAACAATATATGATGGCAGAAAAAGCTAGATTTTTTGGAGATAAAGAAATAGAAGAAAAAATTATGAATAGTAATGATCCTAAGGAAATAAAGAGCTTTGGACGTAAAGTAAGAGGTTTTGATGAAGAAATTTGGAACAGAGCTAAATATTCAATTGTCATAAATGGAAATTATAATAAGTTCATGCAAAATGAAAGATTAAAAACATTTCTTCTCTCAACAGGAGATAAAATATTAGTAGAGGCAAGTCCATATGATAATGTATGGGGAATACAGATGTCTGAGGAGGATGTTAATATCAAAAATCCAGAATTATGGCGCGGGGAAAATTTACTCGGATTTGCACTAATGGAAGTTAGAAATGAAATAAAAAGAGTATGTAAAAATAGCAATATGATTGATTGGGTTTCGTTGCATAAGAGATATAGTTAATGTAGTACAGATAGATGACATATTTATTTTATAAAGTAAATTCTAACCAAAGTTTTTATTGACAAAATATAGGTTAGAGAATATACTGATAAAAAAGTAATCATATAAAATTAGTATGAATTGAAAAATAAATATAAGTATAATATATGCTTAATAAAAATAAATAAGAAATGATTGACTAGAAAGCTAGAGATCGTAGAAATTTAGGGTGGTTAAGTCTTTTTTGGACTTTTCCTGCTTAGGGATTTTTGCGGTCTTTTTTGTTTTATTTTAGGCAATAGGCACTATCAAAAAAATTATTTGGCTGTGGGGATGTGTTTATGGATTTACAAAATTTTATTAGGAAATTTCAAATACCAGAGGCGGCTTATCCGTTCATCAACAAGATATTTACTAAAGAAGAAATTGAATTTGTAGATAAGATGGACAAGGATGCATTTACTAAGAAGGACATAGAGAAAATTATAGATGAAAATTCAGATGAGTTTATAAAAAATAGCTATAGAAGAGGTATTATTTCACTTGTAGATGAAGAAACATCTACATATAAAATAGCAAATTTTTATAGTAGATTAGATATTTTTTCAATATCTGAGCAAGAGGTTTATAGAAGTATCCCAAAGGAAGATCAACTTGCTATGGATGCCTGGTATTTTAAGGCTTATTATGATGGGCTAGACCCTGATTTTAGTGTAAGGCCTACAGAGGATGAAATCTTACCACTTAACAAGGTGTTAGAATTCATTGATACTCAGGATAGGCCTGTTTATCTAAATTATTGCGATTGTAGAAGCCTTAGAGGTGAATGTGGAAAACCAACTAAGACCTGTATTACGTATAGAAATGGAATTAACACATTTGCACATAGAGGTTTATCAGAAGAAATAGATAAAGAAAGAGCAAAAGAAATAGTAAAAAATGCTGATAAGAAAGGTCTTATGCATACTGTTAATTCAAATGGTATATGTAATTGCTGTGGAGACTGCTGTTATTTATTTAGAAGCCAGGCAAAAAGAAATAGCAGTGGATTTTGGCCAAAAACAAATCAAATCATTGAATTTAATTCACATAACTGCGTTAAGTGTGGTGCTTGTATAAAAAGATGTAATTTTGATGTATTTACTAAGGTTGATGGAATCATAAAAACAGATATTTCAAAATGCGTAGGTTGTGGAATTTGTTCAAATTCATGTCCTACAAAGGCACTTAAGTTACAGGAAAGAAAATGATATGCTTGAAGATACACCATATATTTTGAGCTAGCAAAGAAAGTGCTTTTGTTTATATAGGGAGAGATTGAATAAACATTGAGAGTATTAAGTATGGTTCAAAAAGTTTAGGTATATGGTTTGATATATTTTGAATGTGATTAAATTAAAAGAGAGGGATTAAAATGAGTTACGAAGCATATAAAAATAATCAGTTAGGTTTTACTACAAGACAATTACATGCAGGTTATAATCCAGCAGAACATTATAGATCAAAAGCAGTTCCAATTTACCAAACAGCAGCTTTTGAACTTGGGGATTTTGAGAGATGTATTAGATTATTTGATTATTCTGAAGAAGGTCATTCTTACGTAAGATTTTCAAATCCAACTAATACGGTACTTGAAAGAAGATTAGCATCACTTGAGGGAGGCATAGAAGCAATTGCATTAGGTTCAGGAATGGCAGCAATATCTAATACTTTTTTGAATATCGCAAAATCAGGGGATGAAATAGTAGCTGTTAATACTTTATATGGAGGAAGTACAACCTTATTAAATAGCATTTTACCTGATTACGGAATTGTTGGAAGGTTTGTAGAAGATGAAAATGATATAGAATCATACAGAAAAGTTATCACAGAAAAGACAAAGGCAATTTATATTGAAAGCCTTGGCAATCCTGGTATGAATATAATCGATATTGAGGCTGTGGCTAATCTAGCTCATGAACATGGAATACCATTAATTGTTGATAATACTTTTGCAACACCGTATTTATTAAGACCATTCGAATATGGAGCGGATATTGTTTGCTATTCTGCAACCAAATATCTTGCAGGTCATGGGACAACAATTGTAGGTGCTGTAGTTGAAAAAGGTGGTTTTAATTGGTTAAATGGGAAATTCCATCAGTTTGAAAAATTTTATGATGAATACAAAGATACGATAGGAAAAGATATTTTAGATAAAACCATGTTTACTAAGAGACTTAGAATCAGATACTTAACTGATTTAGGTGCACACTTAAGTCCAACTAGTGCATTTTATTTATTGCAAGGCATTGAAACTTTATCTTTAAGAATGAGAGAACATACAGCTAATGCGCAAAAGGTGGCTGAATTCCTTGAAGGTCATCCGAAAGTTATTTCAGTGGCTTACCCAGGACTTAAAAGTAATAAGTATCATGAGTTAGCTAAGAAATATTTTCCTAAAGGTCCAGGCGCAATAATGTCTATAAGATTAAAAGGTGGAATAGAGGCAGCAAGAAAAGTCCTTGAAGAAGTTAAAGTATTTGACTACATGGTAAATGTGGGAGATGCAAAATCACTTATTGTACATTCAGCAACATCAACTCATTTTGGACAATCTAAAGAAGAAAGAGAAAAAGCGGGTGTATATGACGATACTTTAAGATTATCAATAGGAATTGAAGAAGCAGAGGATTTAATGGCAGATCTTAAGCATGCCCTTGATTCAATAGATGAATAGAGAATATTAAATAATCAATATTTTCCTATAAAGCAAACCTATGTTCTGAGAACATAGGTTTGCATAGACAAATGTTATATGATATAATTACTGGAAGAAAAGAGGAAAGTTTCTAATAATTAATGATATACTAAGCAATCAAAGATATATGAGCAGTTACAAATTTTATTCAATAATTACAATAATAATTTTGAATATGTCGTATATACTTACAAAGATAGGAATTATATATTATTATCTATTAAGCGTAAGCACAATTCTATGTATCTTTGACTTAGGAGCCGTATAGCATTTTTTTAGGAACGTTAACAATTTTAATATTTTTACCAAAGGTTTTGTAAGAACTTAAAATTTTTAGGAATTATACTTTTTCTATAAGGGAAGTGAAAATATGTGGCAAAATATTATAGATTATTTTCAAAAGGACATGAATAATTATCTGCAGGCAATAGGGCAGCACTTAGAAATAAGTTTACTATCCTTACTTGTAGCAGCAATTATTGGAATTCCCTTTGGAATATTATCTACCAAAAACAAAGTATGGTATCGATGGGTAACAACTTCGTTTAACACTCTTAGAATTGTTCCAAGCCTAGCTGTTCTTATAATGTTCATTCCTATTGTAGGAACAGGTGTTAAACCAGCACTTATTGCATTGGCGTTGCTTGGAATACCACCAATATTATTAAATACAGCACTTGCCTTTAACACAATTCCTGAATTTATGATAGAGACTTCAATGGCAATGGGAATGTCAAAAGCGCAGAGTTTTTGGAAGGTAAAGGTGCCATTAGCTGCGCCTCTTATGCTAACAGGAATTAAAACTGCAATGGTCGAGATAATCGCTAGTGCTACACTTGCTGCTTATATTGGTGGCGGTGGAGTTGGGAACATTATTTTCACTGGATTAGGACTGAATAGAGCAGATTTGCTTCTAATAGGTGGTGTTACTGTAGCAATTCTTTCAATGCTTGCAAATGTAATTATGTTAGGTTTTGAAAAATATCTGCTTAGATATAAGTATATTGATTCAAATATATAGTTTTAAGTCGCGTAATCATTATAGATTAGTGAGAGTATGAAAAAATGACATATGAGCTTTAGATAAGATCATCAAAAGACAAATAATAAAGATTAATTCAGATTGGGGAGTGATAATTATGAATAAAAATATTAAAAGAATCATAGGAACGCTATTAATTACAGTTACACTTGGGGGACTTGTTGCTTGCGGAAATAGTAAAGGTTCAAGTGGAGATAAAAATACAATCCGTATAGGGTCAAAGGACTTTACAGAAAACTCAATAGTAGGTGAAGTTTATGCATTAGCTCTTGAAGATAAAGGTTATAAAGTAGAAAGAGTACCTAATATAGCAAGTTCAGTTATTCATACATCGCTTGTAAATGATGAAATTGATTTATACCCAGAATATACTGGTACTGGATTATTAGCAATTTTAAAGAAGGATTTAATTACAGATCCAAAGCAAGTTTATGACACAGTTAAATCTGAATATGAAAAGCAATTTAATTTAGAATGGCTTGACTATTCACCAGCAAATGATGGACAAGGTTTAGTGATTCGTACAGATGTAGCAAATAAACTTGGAATTAAAACTATTTCTGATTTACAAAAGCATGCGGGTGAAATTAGATTTGCATCACAAGGTGAATTTGATAAGAGAGAAGATGGTATTCCAGGATTAGAGAAGGTTTATGGAAAGTTTGATTTTAGATCTACAAAGGTATATGACAATGGATTAAAGTACGAAGTGTTAGCAAATAATGAAGCAGATCTTGCACCAGCATCTACAACAGAAGGTCAATTAGTAAAACCTGAATTTACTTTATTAGAAGATGATAAACACGTATGGCCTCCATATAATTTAGCGCCAGTAATTAAAAAATCAGTATTAGATGCTCATCCAGATATTGCTGATATTTTAAATAAAGTTAGTGCGAGCTTAGATACTAAAAAGATAACAAAATTAAACGCAGAAGTTGATGTAGATAAAAAAGAATATGAAGAAGTAGCTAAGGAGTATTACGATTCTATTAAATAATAGATAGAAGGAGATATTCAAGATGAGTATAGCAATAGAGTTTAAGAATGTTTATAAACAATTTAAAGGATCAGCACATAGCGCAGTTGATAATGTAAGTCTAAAAATTGAGCATGGAGAATTCATTACAATCTTAGGATCTTCTGGATGTGGAAAGACAACACTTCTTAAGATGATTAATCGCTTGTATGATCCACATAAAGGAAGTATTGAATTTTTTGGTGAGGATATTAGCGGTAAAGATCCAGTAGAGTTTAGAAGAAAAATAGGTTATGTAATTCAACAGGTTGGTTTGTTTCCACATATGACCATAGAAGGTAATATAGCGACAGTTCCAAAGATACTTAAATGGCCTAAGGAAAAAATAGAAGCTAGAGTAGATGAATTACTTGAACTTGTTGGTCTTGAGCCAAAGGAATTTAGAAATAGATATCCAGCTCAATTATCTGGTGGACAACAGCAACGTGTAGGACTTGCTAGGGCTTTAGCAGTTAACCCTGATGTAATGCTGCTTGATGAACCATTTGGTGCTATTGATGCAATAAATAGAATAAATCTTCAAGATGAGTTATTAAAGATTTATAATACTTCAAAGAAAACATATCTGTTTGTAACTCATGATATCAATGAAGCATTTAAACTCGGTAGCAAAGTGTTAATAATGGATAAAGGAAAGATACAGCAATTTGATACACCAAGAAATATTGCTAAAAATCCAGCAAATGATTTTGTAAGATCACTAATTAATTCTGCAAAAGGGCAGGAAGTATTTTTGGAGGATTAGAAATTTATGATTGACTATTTATTAAAATATCCTGATAAATTATTAAAAGCCTTTGTAGGACATATAGAAATTGTATTGATTACTTTAGTGATTTCTATAATATTAGCATCATTATTAACAATATTAGCGGCTTATTCAAAAATAGCATCTAAATTGTTGGTTAATATATTTGCTATGATATATTCAATTCCTAGTTTAGCATTATTTGCGATTTTGGTTCCAATAACAGGGCTTGGTAAAGTTACTGCAATTATAGTTTTAGTACTTTATAATCAGTACATACTACTAAGAAACACAATAGATGGTCTTAATAATGTAGATGCTTCTATTGTAGAAGCGGCAACTGGAATGGGAATGAGCAAAAGCCAAATATTATTTCAAGTCAAGTTACCTTTAGTTACTAAGCCAATCTTTGCAGGAATCCATCTTGCAGTAGTGTCGACAATAGGTATTGCTACAATTGCAGCCTCTATTAATGCTGGCGGGATTGGAAGTGTATTATTAGATGGGCTTAGAACAGTAAATACAGCTAAAATACTATGGGGAACCTTAATGTCAGCAGGCTTAGCTATAGTAGTAAATGCAATACTTAATCTGATTGAGAAAAAGATTACTTAAAAGTTTAATTATTAGATATGCTATTGTAGGAATAGGTATTGATTCATAAAAGTTTTTGTTGACAAGCAAAAGATTAGACTATATACTTTATACAAGTTAACATATAGAAATAGTAGGAAAAAATTATCGCAATTTAAATAGGATCAAAAATGAATAATAGTGATTGACTAGAAAACTAGAGATCGCAGAAGTTTTGGAGAAAACATGGCATTTATTAAAGTGTCGTTGTTAAAGAAACTTTTGTGGTCTTTTTGTTATTAGCTAAATTAAATAACTAATTATAAATAAATTAATGGGGGAATTAAAAATGAGGAAAAATTGTTTAACATGTACAGACTGCGGAGTTACAAATTGCGCGTCGAAGGATAAGGCGTATCCAGATTTTTGTCTTACTACATCATTATTAGAAGATGAGCTTAACGATATAGTAGAATTATATATCAATAATCCAGAGGACAAAAAAATAGCCCGAGCAGCGGCAGAAGTTGAAGGCGAATTTTATTGTACCATTCCAAGAGTTCAAGAAATTATAGAATTTGCAAAAAAAATTGAAGCAAAAAGGATTGGGATTGCAACATGTGTAGGTTTAATTAATGAAAGTAGGATATTTGCAAAAATATTAAAGAAAAATGGATTTGAAGTTTATGGAGTTGCATGCAAGGTTGGCGCTGTAGAAAAGAAGAAGATTAATATAAAGGATGAATACATAAGGAAGGCTGGGGAGTCTATGTGCAATCCAATTATGCAGGCTAAGCTTCTAGATAAAGCACAAACTGATTTAAATGTAGTAGTGGGCTTATGTGTTGGACATGATAGTTTATTTTATAAATATACCAATACAGTTACAACAACATTAATTACAAAAGACAGGGTACTCGGTCACAATCCAGCAGCTGCACTATACACTTCAAATAGTTACTATAAAAATTTACTAAAATAATAAAGTGGATAGATAGAATTCACAGAACAAGCATTAATAAAATATAAAATTTAATTAAGATTAAAATGGAGGGCTATTAATATGAAAAAATTTACAAGAATTATGGGGTTAATAATGATATTAATTATATCAACAACATTACTGTCTTGCCAAAAACAAGTAAGTAATGAAAGTAATCAAAGTAGTGAAAAAGTTAAAAAAATTGTGGTTGCAGTATCTGGTTCACCAAAGCCTTATAATTATGTAAATGAAAGCGGGGAATTGGACGGATATGAAATAGCTATTTTAAAAGAGATAGATGGAAGATTACCAGATGTTGAACTAGAATTTCAAAAAACAGACTTTGCAGGATTGTTTGCAGGGTTAGATTCTAATCGCTATCAAGTTGTTGCGAATAATATGACTAAAAAACCTGAACGTGAAGAGAAATATCTATTTGGGGATACTTCATATGTTAAAAATCATACTATTATTGCTGTAAGAGAAAATGAAACAAATATAAAAACAATCGATGATTTACAAGGAAAAAATGTTCCAGGAAGTTCTTCCGGAAATGCAACAACGTTGTATTTAGAAAAGTATAATCAAGATCATAAAGACAAGCCAATAAATATAATTTATACAGAAGGTGATTATTCAGCAATATTACAAGATTTACAAAACGGACGGTTTGATGCATATGTTGTAGCTGAGACTTACGTAGATACAGCTTCAAAAGCACTAAATTTAAACTTTAAAAGATTACCAATAGCAAATGAAGAGGAAGTACAGCAGTCAAAGGCATATTTTATGTTTAGAAAAGATCAAGAAGAACTTAAAAAGGAATTTGATGGCGTTTTAAATGACTTAATAGCTGAAGGAAAATTGAGTGAGTTAAGTATTAAATATTTTGGCAAAGATTATTCAAAGTAGGGAGGAATAGTCTATGCAAGATATATTTAAACCGTCCTTTATACTTAAGTCTTTTCCAGAAATACTAAAATATTTACCAGCTACATTAGAAATAGCGTTAGTTTCAATTATAAGTGGTCTGCTATTGGGATTCATTATAGCAATTATAAGAATTAAACAGGTACCTATAATTAATAAAGTATTAACATTATATGTATCATTTATGCGTGGAACACCGCTTTTGGTTCAATTATATTTATCATATTATGGTATTCCACTTGTAGTAGAATACATAAATTATAGATTTGGTACAAAGTACAATATTAATAATATTCCAGCAATAGTATTTGTATTTCTAGCATTTGCTTTAAATGAAAGTGCATATACATCAGAAACTATTAGGGGCGCAATACTTTCAGTTGACAAAAAAGAAATTGAAGCTGGACAATCTGTAGGAATGACTTCAGTAACAATAATGAGAAGAATAATTTTGCCACAGGCTCTGTTAGTTGCTATACCTAATCTAGGAAATACATTAATTAGCTTAGTTAAATCAACATCACTTGCATTTACAGTTTCTGTAATGGATGTAATGGCATCTGCTAAAGTTATAGCCGGAAGAAATATGAGATTTTTTGAGGTATACATAGCTATTGCCATAATATATTGGGTAATTTGCTTGATTATAGAGATAGTATTCAGAAAAGTAGAAAAGAAGCTAAATATACAAGAAAGGGAGATAGCAGATGATAGAGGTTAAAAATTTACACAAGAGTTTTGGTGAAAATCATGTTTTAAAAGGTATAGATTTAACTGTTAAAACTGGAGAAGTGATCACTATAATTGGTTCAAGTGGTTCTGGAAAATCAACATTTTTAAGAACTTTAAACTTTCTAGATAGTGCATCTTCCGGAGAAATAGATTTAGATGATATTCATATAGATGTTTCGAAGGCAAAGAAGAGTGATATCTTAAATATTAGAAGAAACACTGCAATGGTGTTTCAAGGATATAATCTATTTAAAAACCGCACAGCATTAGAGAATGTTATGGAAGCCTTAGTTATTGTACAAAAAAAGGATAAGAAAAAAGCAAAAACTGAATCGATAGAGTTGTTAGCTAAGGTGGGATTGAAAGATAGGATAAATTATTATCCACACCAATTATCAGGTGGGCAACAACAAAGAGTAGGTATAGCTCGAGCTTTAGCTATAAATCCAAAAGTTATTTTATTTGATGAGCCAACATCAGCATTGGATCCGGAAATGGTATCCGAGGTATTAAGTGTAATAAAGTCTATTGCACATAGTGGAATTACACTTATTATAGTTACACATGAAATGAATTTTGCACGTGAAGTTTCAGATAGAATAGTATTTTTCGACAATGGAACGATATTAGAAACAGGAACTCCAAAAGAATTTTTCTTAAATCCTAAGGAAGAGCGCACAAAGCAATTTTTAAGAAGGTTTAATCAAGCATTTATCTATGAAATATAAGGGGGATTATAATATGTCTGACTTTGATGAAGTTATAAATAGAAAAAACACATCCTGTTCTAAATGGGATGGACAAGGAGGCGATTATATTCCTTTATGGGTAGCTGACATGGATTTTAAGTCACCTAAGCCAATCATTAATGCAATAATTAAGAGAACAGATCATGGGGTTTTTGGGTACACTCATGATGAGAGTTCATTAAAGGAAATAATTTATAATTTTTATAAGAAAGAATATAATTATAAAATAAAGAAGGAATGGATTGTGCTTATTCCTAGTGTAATGCCTGGAGCTACTATGGCGTGTAGGATAGCTAATGGTGATATGATGTTTAATACCCCTATGTACCCACATATAAGGAGATTACCAGGGGAAGTTAAGTGTAGTGCAATAGAAGTACCATTGAAAAAATTTAACGGAAAATATACCTTTGATTTTGAAGCAATGCAACAGAAAATTGATGATAATATTAAGGTTTTTGTATTATGTAATCCCCATAATCCAGTAGGTAGAGTATATAGTAGAGAAGAATTGGAGGAATTAGTTAAGTTTTGCGACGAAAATAATTTATTATTAGTTTCAGATGAAATACATAGCGAATTAATTTTTGAAGGAAAGCATATTCCAGTGTTTACTTTAAATGAAAAAGCTAAAAATATAAGCATTACTCTAACAAGTCCTGCAAAAACTTATAATATTCCAGCGTTACCTTTAGGGTTTGCTATAATTCCTAACGAAGAAATTCAAAGAAAATTTAAAAAAGAGATTTATGGCGTTTTTGGACATCCAGCAGTATTATCGGTAGAAGCTTTTAAGTCTGCATATACTGAATGTGATCAATGGAAAAAGGAATTATTACAATATTTAAAAGAAAATAGAGATTATGTAGAAGAAAGAGTATGCCCAATAAAGGGCCTAAAGATTAATCATAATGAAGGAACTTATCTTGCTTGGATAGATGCGAGTGAAGCAGGCATCGAATATCCATACAAATTTTTCTTAGATAAAGCAAAAATAAAATTTTCTGATGGAGCTGATTTTGGAAAAAAAGAATTTGTTAGAATAAACTTTGGTTGTCCAAGAGCCAATCTAAAAGAGGCATTTGATAGAATAGAAGAGATATTATAATGAGATGGAATTTTATATAGCTAAGGTAAAAACAGTGGTTCAAACGTAATTCCATATATCTGAAATGAGCATTTTATAGCAAAAGAGTTAGAGCTTATGAAAAATAGATAATATCAATAGAAAGATCTGTTAAAATTATTTTATGATTTTGATAGATTTTTCTTTTTTTATACGAATTAATATATGTAAGTACAAACTTACTAAATTCAAGCTTGCTTTATCCGATAGCTAGCATCTGTAACATTCCCTCTTCTTCAATAGGGAGATAACAGCTGCACGCTTCTGGATAGGTTCAACTAAATTCAGCTGGAGTATGAAACTCCACCTGAAAAGTTTACACTTTATGGGAAGAGGTGGAAAATGAAGGTGAATGAAGATAATTATATTAAAGAATTGAGAAATAGGAATGAAAAAGCCTTAGATTATGTTATTGATAATTATGGTTGGATTATAAAATCTATTGTAGGAAAGCATCTATATGGTCTCCATAGTGTTCAAGAAGAATGTATAAATGATATTCTTTTAGGGATTTGGAACAACATAAATAGCTTTGACGAAAGTAAAAATGAATTTAAAAATTGGGTAGCTGGTATATGTAAATTTAAATGCATTGATTATAAACGAAAATATTTAAAAGATCTACAACATGAAAATATTGATGATTTGAATATCAGTGAAGATGGTGTTGAATCGAAGAATTTAGAAAATGAATTAAGTAATGAAGTAGAATCGCTACTTGGATGTTTAAAGGAGAAGGACAGAAATTTGCTTTATAAGCTATATGTTGATGAAATGGACATTAATGAAATAAGTAACGAATATGGAATGAAAAAAGAAGTTATATACAATAGATTATCTAGGGCAAAAAAGAGAATAAAAGATATTTTTAATATTGATAATAGAAGAGGTGTTAAGCATGAAGAATAACATATATAGTCTGCTTAATGAAGCAAACATCGATTTAGATGAATACAAAAAAGAAGATTTTAATGATATTGAAAAGGAATCACTTAAAAAGAATATTAGGAAATCTATAAAAAAGAGTAGAAAACAAAATGTCGGAAAAAAGATAATAGCTGCAGCTGCAATAATAGCAGTACTAGTTGGTATGTCTTTTGGAAATACAGGAGCTTACGCCATATCAAAAATAAATTTATTCAGCGAAAGTATTTCAAGTTTCCTAGGAATAGAGAGAAATTTAGAAGATTATAATACAGTAATCAACAAATCTGTTACAGACAATGGAGTAACAGTTAAATTAAATGAGGTAGTGTTAGATGAAAATGAACTACTTATATCTACTGATATAAGTTCAGATAGGTTTTTAAAAGAGTATGAAAGTTGGGGAAGCGAAATGACTCTTTATATAAATAATAAAAAAGTTAAATTTACTGGTGAAGGTGGTGGGAGAAAACGTATAGACGATTACACTACACAGCAAGTTGCAAGTTATGATTTAGCTTCAATAAAAGACATGGATTTAAGTGGAGATTTAAATGTAAAGATTGTATATTCCAAAATGATGGTAAATTATAATGATGATATAAATGGAACTTGGAAGTTTGAATTTAAAACTAATGGGGATAGGCTGAAAATAGATACTAAAACTGTAAATCTTGATTATGAATTTAATATTGAGAATGGAAATAAATATATATTAGAAAAATATACAGGCAATGCTTTAGGTCATAAAATATATGGAAAAATAATTAATAATTCAACCGAGAGAGGAACATATGCTATTTTATTAAAAGGGCATGATGATTTAGGAAATAAGGTGATATTTGATTTGATAAAAGGAACAAAAGATGGGTTTTTGCTAAAATACGAAAATGTATTAGTTGGAAATCTTAATGAAAAGGCAAGTAAATTAATTCTGACACCTTATGCAGTAAAAATGCCAGAACAAGGTGGTGAGGAACCTAAATTTGATGAATATAAAAAAGTTGGAGATGAATTTACAATAAATATTAAATAAAAAAGTAATGGGGGAGAACCAAATCTAGATAGAGGAGGTTCTCCTTTTTAAGTAATATCTATTTAGAAAATAATCTAAATAGATATTGACTTTGAAGATAAGAATTGATATATTCTATTTAGAAATATTTCTAAATAGAATATAAAAGGGAGATGATAATTTGGGGTTTCCAGAAACTTTTAAAGCATTGTCAGATCCAGTTCGGAGAGAAATTTTAGTAATGCTGAAAAGTGGTAAAAAATCAGCTGGGGAAATTTCAAAAGAATTTGATATGACAGGTGCAACAATTTCATATCATATATCTCAATTAAAAAAAGCAGGTTTGGTTTTAGAGACAAAATACAAAAATTTTATATATTACGAAATCAATGTATCGGTATTTGAAGAAGTAATGCTTTGGTTTTCGCAATTTGGAGGCAATGAAGATGAAAAAAGATAACATTTTATGGATTACAACTATTATTTGTTTTTTGCCATTGATTCTTTCATTTGGATTATATGATAAATTACCTGAAGTAGTGCCTATTCATTTTAATTATGCAGGTGTTCCAAATAATTATGTGCCAAAAGCAGTTGGAGCGTTTGGAATGCCGGTTTTAATGGCGATAATTAATATTTTTATACACTTTAAGCTTAATAACGACCCAAAGAAAATTAATTCACCATCTGCATTGAAGTATTTAGGAAAGTGGTCTGCTCCAATTATTTCGGTTGTATTAGTTCCCGTCACCTTATTTATTGCACTTGGATATAAAATTCCTATTCAAATTATTACATCAGTAGTCGTAGGAGTCATTATTGTAGCATCTGGAAACTATTTACCAAAATGCAAGCAGAATTATACTGTTGGTATTAGATTACCATGGACATTAAATAGCGAAATGAATTGGAATAAAACTCATCATATGGCAGGATATCTTTGGATACTTGGCGGTATTTGTATGATAATCTTAGGCTGTATACAGATGAAAAGTGCTTTATTAACTTTAATTATTTTATTAGTTATTGTAGTAATTCCATGTTATTATTCATATTGGTTATATAAAAATGGGGTATAATAAACATATGTATGCTTTCTTTTACTATATTAAAGAAAGCATACACTATATGGATATTCAATTTAAATATTTAACTTATTAAATGAACATATTTCCATATTTACTATATATAAATGGTTATCTTAGCTAGAAATCATAAATATATTTGTGAAGAAAACATTTGAAAATGAGCTGCTAAGATTCTTAGTTGTAGATTGTTCCACTTTAGCTTGTCACACTGAAAGTGGGAGCATGCTAAAGTGGTGAAATCTGCTGCTTAGAATCTTCAGCGATATTTTCATAGCTTTTCGGAACAAAA
>NZ_JAKGTE010000011.1:0-151881 GCF_022324665.1 Clostridium sp. YIM B02500
AACAGGAAAGTTAAGGTCTATAGCGCCGATGGTACTGCATGGGAGACTGTGTGGCAGAGTAGGACGTTGCGAGATAAGCAAAAGATAGTTGTAATGACTATCTTTTTTATTTTAGTTTTATTAAAGTCGTAATAAGTTAATTATCTTTATAGAGAATATAATTAGCTTATTGTCATTAGGAGAGGTTATGTATTCATATAATATGACATTGCTTATCATATGCCCATTAGTATTTTGCGCAGGTTTCGTGGATGCTGTTGCAGGTGGAGGAGGAATAATATCTTTGCCAGCATATATTTTTGCTGGAATGCCAATACATATGGCATATGGAACCAATAAGTTTGCAAATGGCATTGGAACATTTGCGGCTTCCATAAAATTTTTAAGTAGTGGTAATATAAAAATTAAACCAGCATTAATTTCAGCCATAGGTGCTATTATAGGATCTTGGTTTGGAACGCAATTAGTATTGCTACTAGATGAAAAGTATTTGCAATACTGTCTTATTATCATCTTACCTATTGTTGCAATTTTTCTTTTGTTTAATAGAAAAATTGGAGTAGAAAATAACGAAAAGAAAGTAGAACATAGAAAGATTTATTTAGTGGCAGGAATAATAGGTTTAGTAATAGGAGCTTATGATGGATTTTTTGGTCCGGGAACAGGAACATTTTTAGTTTTAGCCTTTACATCATTTTTAGGATTCAATCTTATAACTGCGTCTGGTAATGCTAAGATAGTGAATTTGGCATCTAATTTTGCAGCACTAATAGCTTATATATTAAATGGCAAGGTTTTATTTATGATAGGTATACCTGCAGCTATATGTGCTAGTTTAGGAAATTATTTAGGGGCACATTTTGCAATTAAAAGTGGAGCGAAGATTATAAAGCCGATAATAATATTAGTAATAATTATGTTATTTGGCAAAGTGATAGATGCTATTTTATTTACAAGTAGTTAATTAAATGATATAATTTTAATAATGTAATAACGAAAACCTAAGGTAGAGGTGCTATTAATAAAGAGTATTTATTATGAGTTGGCAAACGTTGACTAATAAAGAAAGGTATTATAGCCGAAGATTTAGATTATGCAAAAATTTATTTCTGGGTATGCATAAAATATATGCATAACTGTCACGAAAGTGGAGAGCTACAAGGATTTGGTGAAGCTATAGATAATAATGTTATAGTTATGATATTATTATGTTTTAGTTTTGTACAAGTTTTATGCGGTTAACTCTACCCGTTGGTATATATGCTAACGGGTTTTCTTATTTAATAAAATAGATTTGAGGAGTTGGAAAAGTTGGCAAAGGTTGAAGGAGTTCTAGTACCATTATTAACACCATTTAAAGATGGAAAGGTAGATTTTAAATCTTACGAAAGAATGATTAATCATTACGTAGAAGAAGGAGTAAATGGAATTATACCACTTGCAACTACAGGAGAATCACCTACAATACTAGAGAATGAATATGAAGAAATTTTAGAAAAAACTGTTGAATATAATAAGAATAGAGTTCCAGTATACATAGGATTAGGCGGCAATAATACAAGTGAAGTAATTAAAAAGCTAAAATTAGTAGAAAAGCATAAGGTGAATGGAATACTATCAGTTACACCATATTATTCGAGACCAGATCAAAGAGGTATTTATGAGCATTTTAAAAGTATATCAGAATCAACTGATTTGGATATAGTACTTTATAATATACCATATAGAACTGGAGCTAATATTGAAAATGAAACTGTGCATGTATTATCTCAGTTAAAAAACATAATAGGAATAAAAGACTGCTGTGGAAGCATGAAGCAAACAACTGAACTATTAATGAATCCTCCAAAAGATTTTTCCATCTTAACAGGTGAAGATATGTATTTTTATACGACGCTTATGCTTGGAGGACAAGGCGGAATAATGGCATCAGCACATCTAAATACTAAAGATTTTATTGAGGTATATAACTTAGCTAAGGCTAATGATCATCAAGTTGCACTAAAAAAATGGAATTCTCTATATAAAATGATACCGCTATTATTTTCAGAACCCAACCCAACACCTCTTAAATATAGCCTAAAGAAACTAGGGCTAATAGATTCTGATGAGGTTAGATTGCCATTGATGAACATTACAAAAGGACTAGAAAGTAAGATAGATAAGATATTAGGTATTTAAGAGAAAAAGCATAATTATGTTATAGATAATTGTTAAAAAAATTGAATAAGTTAACTTTAATAAAAATCACTTTTTATTAATTTCTCTATAAATTATTCTAGTAATGTAGTAATAACAAGGGATTATTTTGACTACTCTAGCATTTAGGAGTAAGATAGAGACTGACAAATTTAATAAGGAAGTGATTAGAAATGATGCCTAAGTTCTTTTCTATGATTAAGAACAAGGAAATTACTAGAGAGCAAGTTATGAAGGACATTATAGCTGGCGTTATTGTAGCTGTAATAGCATTACCGTTGTCAATAGCACTTGGAATATCATCGGGAGTATCTCCAGAGAAAGGGCTTACGACAGCAATATTTGCAGGATTTATTATTTCGCTCTTAGGTGGAAGTAAAGTTCAAATAGGTGGACCTACAGCGGCTTTTGTCGTTATAATTTATTCTATTATTCAAGAGTATGGTATAGGTGGACTTGTTGTAGCAACGATAATGGCTGGAATTATGTTAATAATAATGGGGATTTTAAAGTTTGGTTCATTAATTAAGTACATACCCCAGACAATAACAATAGGATTTACTGCTGGTATAGCAGTAACGCTAGTATCCACTGAAGTCAAAGATTTTTTAGCATTGAAAATTGAAAATGTTCCAGCAGAGTTTTTTGCAAAATGGAAAAGTTATCTTACCAATATAGGAACGTTAAATACATGGTCGCTAATAATAGGTATAAGCTGTATTTTTATAATGATATTTTGGCCTAAAGTTAGTAAGACAATACCTGGATCAATGATTGCGCTAATTGTCGCTACTATTTTTGTGAAAATATTTAATATACCAGTAGAGACTATAGGAAGTAGGTTTCAAGAGATATCATCAACATTACCAATGCCTATTTTCCCTAAGATAAATATGGATGTAATAAATAAATTATTTGCTCCATCGATTACTATTGCTATACTGGCAGCATTAGAATCACTATTATCGGCAACAGTAGCGGATGGAATGATATCAGATAAACATGATTCAAATATGGAACTTATAGCTCAAGGTTTAGCTAATATTATATGTGGAATATTTGGTGGAATACCTGCTACAGGTGCGATTGCAAGAACTGCTGCTAATGTAAAATCAAATGGAAGAAGTCCAATATCAGGTATGGTACATTCTGTAACATTGTTAGCTACTATGTTAATTTTGATGCCACTTGCAAGGATGATACCAATGTCAGTACTTTCAGCAATTTTAATAATAGTTGCTTATAATATGAGTCAGTGGAAAGTATTTAAATCATTATTAAAGGCACCTAAAAGTGATGTTATTGTATTATTACTTACATTTACATGTACGGTTATATTTGACTTAGTTGTAGCAATAGCAATAGGAATGATTATGACAATGTTTTTATTTATGAAGAGAGTATCTGATACTACTAAAATCAGAGATTTGGTAGAGGAAAAGGTTTTTGATAAAGATACTAATACTGTACTAGAAAAAGCAGATGGAAGAATACGCGTATATCAAGTAAATGGTCCGATGTTCTTTGGAGTAGTAAATGAGTTTTTTGATAAAATGAAGGAAATTGAATCTTCAGTGGGGGTTGTAATTTTAGACATGAGGCATACTCACGCAATAGATGCATCTGCAATAGATGCATTAACTAGATTACTTAAACATTGTAATGAGTTGAATATAAAACTTTGCTTAACACATGTACAAAATCAACCTATGAAAGTACTAAATAAGATGGGGTTTGTAGTTAAAATTGGAGTAAGTCATATATACGAAACAAAAACAGAAGCTATAGAGAAAGCTTATGATTATGTAAAGGAATTAGAAGTATCCTAGTGGATTATTCCCAAGGAAATAATAAAATATATTGTTTAGATATTGTCGTAAATTTTAATATTTTACTTAAAAGTAATGGGACTCATAAAAAAACTTTTTTTAAGAATATTTTCATTTAATTTTGATTATAAGCAATAAGTTGAATAAATAAAGAGGTAAGGCATGGAATATAGATGGGAAAGGACATTTCCATTTTTGGAAGTTAGTAGTGCAACGATTAAAAAGTTATTTAAAGGTATATTGAAAGAATGTGACATTAATAATATTATACCAATAGATTCTGGGTGCAGGACTACAAATTATATTGTTGAATCTAATAATCTAGAAAAAAAATATATATTAAAAATATTTTTTATAAAGGGGCAGGATTATAAGAAAGAAATTAAATTATTAAATTTTTTAAGAAACTCTAAGTTCGTACCTGTACCAGAAGTATATAGAGTAAGTGAAGATGAGGATATTGGAAACAGAGAATATGCCATTTATGAATATATTGAGGGAAAGACTATAGGGCAGGCTATAAGAGAAGGTTATAGTTTGGAGGATAGTTTTGTTAGAAACGTTGCAAGGGCTTTAGCTAAAATACATAGCTATAAGTTTTCTAAGGTTGGGGCTTTAGATGAATGTTTACATATAAGAGAAGAACTACCACCACTTGTTTCATGGTATGAAAGCTTCATGGGAGATATAGCTAAGAAGCGTTTAGGAAAAACTATTGTAAATGACATTAATCGCGTAGTTAGGAAGAATGAAAAAGCATTAAGAGATTTAGATAAGGATCCTAGGCTTGTTCATGGCGATTTTCAGGGGACTAATATAATAATAAAAAATAAAATGCTAGCAGGTATATTAGATTGGGAGTTCGTAATAGCAGGGCACCCTTTAGCAGATATAGGACAGTTCTTTAGATATGAAGAATATTTTAATAGAAAATTAATTGAGGCATTTGAATATGAGTATAATAAATTTTCAGATTATAAGCTTACTCAAAATTGGTATAACATAAGTAAGCTAAGAGATCTCGTAAATTTGATTCAATTAATAGGAACGAATGAGGAAATGCCAATTAAGCATGAAAACATAAAAAAAATAATAATTAATACATTAAGTGTTTTTGATTAGATGTTAAACAAAATTAAATCTCCCTTGAAAAAAATGTTGACAATTTTATATGGAGATAATATACTATCAATAAGAACAATGGTGTTTGAGAAATATACTCGAAAGTATATTTCTCAAGCACCTTTTTTCATTTATAAAAATTATAATTATAATTCTAAGAGACTATTAAATTGATTTTTAGATAATGTGCGCAGTTATCTCTCTATTAACAGTTATTTGAAAAAATTTAAGTAATTTCAAGATGTTAATTAGCAATTTATATCTTAAACTTACTATATTTAAGGGGGATTTTTTATGGAAATTAATTTTGGCGATAGCAGTTTTATATTGATTTGTTCAGCACTTGTACTTTTAATGACACCAGGACTTGCATTCTTTTATGGTGGAATGGTTCGTAGAAAAAATGTTTTAAATACGTTAATGTCTTCATTCTTTATTTGTGGATTAGCATCTGTAATGTGGGTTTTAATAGGCTACTCACTAGCATTTGGGGATAATATTGGAGGAGTAATAGGAGGACTTAACTTTTTTGGATTTAATGGAGTAGGTGGAGATCCTTCATCGTATGCACCTACTATACCACATGAGCTTTTTGCAGCATTTCAAATGATGTTTGCAATAATCACTCCGGCTCTTATAACAGGATCTTTAGTAGGAAGAATGAGATTCTCAGCACTATTTATATTCATAGCATTGTGGTCAATTTTAGTATACTACCCACTAGCACATATGGTGTGGGGTTCAGGTGGATTAATAAACTCTTTAGGAGCAGTTGATTTTGCTGGTGGAGATGTAGTTCATATAAGTTCAGGAGTTTCAGGACTTGTAGCTTGTATTGTATTAGGTAAAAGACGTGGATATGGTATGATGTCATATAAGCCACACAATATTCCATTTGTAGTTCTTGGAGCCGCATTACTTTGGTTTGGTTGGTTTGGATTCAATGCAGGTAGTGCATTAAATGCTGGTCCACTTGCAGTTCATGCTTTCATGACAACAAATACTGCGGCAGCGTCAGCATTACTTTCATGGATGCTAATTGAGAAAATAAAACATGGAAAGCCAACAATACTCGGAGCTGCAACAGGAGCTGTTGTAGGATTAGTTGCAATAACACCGGCGGCTGGATTCGTTCCCCTTTGGAGTTCAATTATAATAGGCGCTATAGTATCTCCAATATGCTTCTTCTTCATGACTGCAGTTAAATCTAAATTCGGATATGATGATGCATTAGATGCCTTTGGATGTCATGGAATTGGAGGAGTTTGGGGAGGTATTGCAACAGGTCTATTTGGACAAACAGCAATAAACTCTGTAGCACAATGGAATGGTCTTTTCTTTGGAGATATTAAGCTTTTAATAGCTCAAATAGAAGGTATAGCAATAACAATAGTTTTTGCAGCGGTTATGACATTTATTATCTTGAAAGTTATGAAATTATTTATGACTATTAGAGTTGAAAGTGCAGAAGAAGCTGATGGTCTTGATGTCGCTGAGCATGGTGAAACAGCATACCCAGCGTTTACTGGATTAGACTAAATATTAATATATCCATGAAACTTTATAGTATTGTGTAATGTATATATTGTGATAAAGTATTTGTATAAAAATTAGTTGTATAATTTTTAGATATATATTGTTAAAATAATATTATACATTATATAGATGATTAGGGAGGAAGTATATTATGAAAAGAGTAGAAGCTATTGTAAGACCTTCGAAGCTTGAAGAAGTTAAAGAAGCATTAAAGAATAAAAATATAAATGGTGTTACTATAAGTCAAGTTATGGGATGTGGACAACAACGTGGCTGGAAGGAATATCATAGGGGTACTGAAATAACAACAAATGTATTACCAAAGATAGAAGTTAAAATAGTTGTAGAAGATGATAAGGTAGAAGATGTAATTGAACTTATTACTTCAATTGCTAGGACTGGTGAAGTTGGAGACGGAAAAATATTTATAATTGATATTGCAGATGCTATAAGAATTAGAACAGGTGAGAGAGGAAATTCAGCTTTATAGAAATAAAGTATTCACCAATTAATATAGAATCTAACTTGCAGTAAGCAATAAGAATAAAATATATAGAAAATAGTAGGTTGATCTGTTTTGATATAGATTTACCTACTATTTTCTATATATAAATAATGTATTAATATTGAAAGTGACTTTTTAAAAACTTCTGAGTTTAATAATTTTGATATTAGATATACTAATATTGTTGAATTAAAATAAAGTTTATTGGTTCAGTAGAAAATGTCTAATAGGAGTATATTATGAATGAAAAAGAAATTTTTTTAGATATTGAGGAGCGTTTAATTAGCGACGATAAGCCATCTATTTACTTAGAGAATGCACTAAAAAATCATAATCTTGATAATTATCCATTTTCAATGATAAGTGACTTACGAGATGTTGATCAGAATCCTAAATTTCATCCGGAAGGGAACGTCTTTGTACATACAATGATGGTTATTGATCAAGGAGCAGTAAATAGAGAAAGAAGCAGAGATAAAAGAGTATTTATGTGGGCGCTTCTATTGCATGATATAGGTAAAAAACCTACTACTAAATTAAGAAAAGGAAGACTAACATCTTATAACCACGACAGTGTAGGAGCTGAAATGGCTAGAGAATTTCTTACATATTTTAATATGGAAGAAAACTTTATAGATGAAGTAAGAGGGCTTGTAAGATGGCATATGCAAAGTTTATTTGTAACTAAAGATATGAAATTTCAAAATATAGGAGACATGCTAAGAGATGTAGATATAAATGAGATTTTCTTAGTTTCCCTCTCAGATAGGTTAGGTAGAGGTAATTTAGATCATATAGAAATAAATAAAACAAAAGAGGAAGTAAGAAAGTTTAAAGAAAAAATAACTGATTTCAAAAGAAAAAATAAATAATCATCTGAATGTAAGTGATTAAATTTGTTAAAAAAAATGTAGATTAACTACATTTTTTAACAAATTTAATCAACTATGTGAGATTGAACACCTGAAGGTGAAAATTGTGTTAATATATGTTCCAACTAGATTACCTATATCCTCACGTGATTTTAATATAACTATGTCTACATTTTTAAGTACCGAAAATCATTTTTGCTGATTTGATAGGCTTTTTTGAAAAATTTTTATAAATGCCTACAATTAATGAAATCACTACTTTACCACCTTTTAATTACTATTTGGATACTAATATATAGCATTAACAGCCTCATTAGTGTGTCAGAGAATATTCAATACTATTAAGAATACAGTTCTATTGTATTTAATAGAGTGAAATTATACAAAGTCAATACTGTATATTAATGCTTTAATACACAGTATTTTAGAAATAATATATTATCTAATATTTACAAGATTATTTTGATACTAAATTCAGAATTGGATGAAGTTTAGTATTCAGTAATAATGTTATTTGCATAGCCTCTAAAACCATTAATTAGATAAGAATAAACGGTGTTTAGATTTGTATTATAGAGGGAACATGATCTAACAGCCTCTAGAACTAATTGTGTTGATACCATATCTAAACTTTTAGTATTAATGTTAGTATGTTCATTTATAACATCACTCAAATTATTTAATGATCCCATATCTACTAAAAGCAATACTCCTTTACCTTCATCGACTATTTTAACTTTTTCAATAACAGTTTGTAATATATCAGAAGGCGTCATTTCAAGAGGTATATCTACAGCTAAAATATTATCAACATCAAAGAGCTTTCTAGCAACAGCAACCATACTTGTTGCTGCACTCGAACCATGAGAAGCAACTACTATCCCAACCCTTTCTTGGTGAGAGGATTCTTGTATTGAAGCTAAAAGCAATGCTAGATAATCAACCTCAATTGCAGGAATAGTCATATTATAACGTTTTTGGGTCAACTGATGGATTTCAGTTGCAACATCATATTCTTTATTGTTAACAGATAACTGTAGCTCAATATGTGATGAAAAGGAAACCTTTCTTTTCTTAATTCTATTAAACAGAGCGCTAAAATGTAGGCTTACTGCACAAATAAATCGTTCATTTAATTTTCTATTTAATCTGGATTCTGCCAGAGCTTTGATCTCTTCAACAAATTCAACAATATCTTTATTGACAATTTTTAATAAGACTTCACGACGATTTGTATAGTTTTTAAGCCTAGCATAGAATTGCTTTAAATGAATATTGATGTCAGTAGTTATAAAATCTTTTATATAATCATCGCTCATGCCTTCTTCATGAAGAGCAGAAGTTTTATCATCAACAATGTTATAAATATTAAAGGGTGGTTTATAATCATCAGTTTCTAAGAAAGTTTTATCACCATCGGGTTGAATTGTAATTGTGTTGGGGATTGTATCACATTCTGTTACATTAACCGTTCCTTTATCGCTAAAAGTTAAAATTTTGCTTTTTATATTAGATGGGAATAAGTTTAAATTTATATCAATACATTCATCTGTGTTAATACAGTTTAAAAATCCTTTTGCACACGCTAATTGAATATTCAATTTAAGCTGTCCAACATTTCCGTAAGATGTACTTCTTATTAAAGCTTCAATAGCTTCAGCTGAAATCTTAATAGCTTTGTTAACTCTTTGAGCTTCATTTGATAACAAATAGTGTATCAACTCAATTTGATCATCAATTGGTCTTTCATCAAAACTTGGAATAGTTATAGTTATTGGAATTTTTCTTATGAAAGTATTAAGTAATGTGGAATTAGGATCTTCCGTTGTGGAACCTATTAATAGTATACTAGCTCTTCGGGTGCTACCTGTTTCGCCAAGTTTATTGTAAGTTCCTGTATCCATGAAGTGAAATACCATTTCTTGAGCTTCATGTGGTAATCTATGTATTTCATCAAGGAGTAAAATGCCTCCATCGGCTCTTGAAACAATACCATCTGTCTCTTTATCGGCACCTATAAAGGAACCTTCGATGTGTCCAAAAATATACGATAGAAGAAGTTGTGGATTATTAACATAATCAGCACAATTAAAAACAACGAAAGGAGCATCTTTTGAGAGCCTTTTTATATATTTAGAGTATTCATACATTATGTTAGCAAATAAACTTTTACCAACGCCTGTACCACCAATTATTAATGTATGCAATCCGTTTGGTGGGTACACCAGTGCTGCTTTGGCTTGTTCAATTTGATTTTTTAAACTTGTATTAGCGCCAATTAGATAGTTAAAAGGTGACTTATTCTCAGTAAATGCATTTGAAGGAGAAGAAAGTAATATATTAACATCTGATATTTCCTCTAAATCTTCAGGTAGCTTTATAGATAGTATATTTTCAAGGCAACTTCTATCAAAATACATAACTGGCCTATTTTTTATTTTTATAATTTTCTTCTCTCTACAGAGAATATTAAGCTCTTTTGAAACATTATTCCTTAATATATCTAATTTTTCACCAATTTCTTGGGCACTGAACCCCTTTTGATCTAAAAATTTATCTTTATTAAAGTTCCTAGAATTTTTAAAAATATAGTTATAAATCTTATCAATACGCTTCATTATAGTATCCTCCTATATATAATAAATATTGTAATATCTTATATGAGATTATTCAATAGTGTATTGATATATATTGAAAAAAGAAACGCTTTGGATTAATAGAGTATTAAAAAGTAATGATATTATACACTTGAAAAAATTAAGTAATATTTAGAATTGATACACTAATTAAAGCTTAAAAATACAACTAAAATTAAGATAAATGATTTAAACAAATTGGAAGTTTATAAATATTATATAAGTGTTAAGAAATATATTGGGAGGAAGATATGTTTAAAATTTTTACTTTTGGATTTGATAATGTTTTTAATCCAAACAATATAGAAAAGATAAGTGGAATTATGAATTCATTTTTAGATAACTTTAATATAAATGAATTTGCTAAAAATAATGAGGATATTTCTTCTGATGAAGGAAATAGAGAAGAATATAATAATTTTATAAAACTTAATCGGTATGATGATATGTATCATCTAACTATAGATCTAAAAGGTATTGATCTTAGAGAGTTAAGCATAAGATATGATCCAGGAATATTAGATATAAACCTAAATAGATTAGAAATTAAAAAAAGTGGATTTGGGATATTTTCTAATACTGCTCTTGTTAAGAAGGCTTATAATAAAAAATTTAATGATATTGAGGATATAGACACAAATCAGATACTTAAAAGTATTGATAATGGAGTTCTTAGTATAATAATGCAGAAAAAGTATTCGTTAGAAAATACATCGAATATAATAGATGTGGATTCTTATCAAGATGATGCGGATATACAGTAATGTATAAGGAATAGCATGAAATGTTTTAATGTTATTTTTAGAGTAGTTATTTTTATAATAAAAGCAAAAAAGGGAGGATAAGCTCTAGGCATTATACCTAAATTTAAATCTTCCCTTAAGTAAGAGTATTAAGAATAAAAAGTTTTATTATCTCTTACGCTTATTAGCAACTTCAACATTAACCTTCTTCTTATTAATTTTTCCACCAGGACAATTTTTTAATATTTTAGAAGATATAGACTCATCAACAGTTACAAATGAGAAGTTTTCCATAAGGTCTATTTGACCAATTGCTGAAGCATTAACTTTTGTCATATCTTTAATATAATTAATTAATACTTTTGGAGTCAAACCGTCTCTTTTGCCGACAGAGAAAAATAAACGAACATCTTCTTTTTTAGGCGCTTCTAATTTGTTTGAACTGTAATCAAATACAATTTCATTTTCAAACTTCATTTTCATTAGAGCTGAAATAACTGATACTGCATCATAAGATTCAGTCAATTCTATTGCACTTGGTATAAACTTAGTAAGATCACCAGCTTTAATAGTACTCTCAACTTCTGACATCATGTCCTTAAATTTTTTATTATTAATTTCTTCTGCAGTTGGAACTGGCTTTTGTGTGATTGAACTTTTAGTAACATTTTGAATTTGTTTAAGCATTGAAAAATCCTTTGGAGTTACTAAAGAATAAGCTGTACCGCTTTTATTTGCTCTACCAGTTCTACCAATTCTGTGAACATATGATTCTACATCTTGAGGTAAATCATAGTTAAATACATGAGTCACACCTTCTACATCTATACCTCTAGCAGCAACATCAGTAGCTATTAATAGGCTTAGTGTACCTTCTTTAAATTTATTTAAAGTAGTTAATCTGTGAGCTTGTGTCATATCTCCATGCATACCTTCAACCATATAACCTTTTGATTGTAGCTCTTGTACAAGCTCATCAACACCTCTTTTAGTTCTGCAGAATATTATAGCCGAACTAGGATTATCTAGATCAAGTAACCTACAAAGAGCTTCTAATCTATGCTTATTATTAATCATAAAATAACTTTGCTCAATTTTAGATACAGTTAATGAACTCCTCTTAATACTAACAAGTTTAGCATCTGGTTTCATATACTTTTTAGCCAACTTTGCTATTGGATCAGGCATTGTTGCTGAAAATAATAAAGTTTGTCTTTCAGATGGTGTATGACTAAGAATTTCTTGAATATCATCGATGAATCCCATGTTAAGCATTTCGTCAGCTTCATCTAGTACTAGAAATTCTATACTTTCTAAATGAAGGCATTTTCTTTTTACAAGATCTAATATTCTACCAGGTGTTCCAACTACAATATCGACATCACCTTTTCTTAGTGCTCTGATTTGTCTGTCGATTGAATCTCCACCATAAACAGCTAGAGTTCCAATTTTTTCATATTTAGAAAGTCTTTGTATCTCCTCATTAACTTGAACAGCAAGTTCTCTTGTTGGTGCTAAAATAAGAGATTTGATTCCTTTATTATCACTCATCTTGGTGATAATTGGTAAGCTGTAAGCTGCAGTTTTTCCGGTACCAGTTTGTGCCTGCCCTATTAAATCAGCGCCACTAAGTGTTACAGGGATACTTTGTTCTTGTATTTGAGATGGTTTTGTAAAACCAAGGTCTGATATTGCCTTAACAATACTCTCTTTAAGACCTAATGTAGCAAATTGATTATCATTCATTAAATATCCTCGTTTCTTTGTTTCAAAATTAGTTATTTTTGTTTCGATAACTTATATTAAATTTTTATATATAAGTCAAATGAATTCATTATAACACAATAGATAAATTCATGTCAAAAGATATTATAATCTAAATATATTATTAGCAGCATTTAGTATAAAATATACTTAAATTGATGCATAAAAATAAGCTGCCTAATTTAAGGCAACTCGCTTTTTATATTAGTGTAGCTTGCAAGCACTAGATATGATAGAATGAACAGTTTCAGGGAGTTTTTCTAGCTCGTCTTTGTTTAGAGCAGCAACATCTATTACAGGATGTATCACTAATTCTATATCAGCACTTTTTATTGCATTGTTATTTTCTTCCATAAGCTTATATGTCCCATTTATGGTTAGTGGAACTATAGGACATTTAGATTTTGTAGCCAACTTAAAGCTTCCACTTTTAAACTCATCTACAGACTTACCTTTGCTTCTAGTGCCCTCTGGGAATATTACCATTGAATAACCAGACTTTAATAAATTAACGCCTTCAACTATTGATTCAGCGGATTTTCTTAAGTTATCTCTATCCATAAAAATGCAATTTATATATTTCATCCAAGTACTAATAAGAGGTAGCCTTTCAAGCTCCTTTTTTGCAATAAATCCTTTTGGAATGTCGATGCAGCTTAGAAGCAACGGAATATCAAAGTTACTTTGGTGATTAGATACAAATAATACAGTTTTATCTTTTGGAAGATTATCTAAACCTATAACATTAATTTTTGCACCTGATATTTTCATTATAAATTTGCCCCAAGAATGGCTTACTTTATGAATGAAATATTTTCTTCCTTTAATATCACCTTTATTGGTTAAGATTTTTATTCTAATTCTATAAATAGATGAAAATATAAGACTTATTATTAATCCGAGATAAAAATAGATAGTTCTTAACATTAAAAATTACACACCCTTAATCTATTAATTTTTACACTAATCAGTATAGTATAAAAATTAATAGATTGAAAGACTAAATAGATTACATACCTATTAAAAATTCAATAAAATTAATTTAAAATTAAGTAAATAATTAGGGTAAAATAATATTAAAAAATGTATAATATATAAGACAATGATAATTCTATGAAATAGTATAGCAAATAATTTACATAGGCAGGAGAAATTTGATGAATTTAAATAATAATACTTTGAATATGAAGGAGAAAGATGCTGAAACTATAATTGGCTTAACATCTGAAGAAGTTAAGCAGAGAATTAAAGAAGGAAAAGTAAATCACATTCCGAAAACACCATCAAGAACTATGCCTCAAATAATAAGAGCTAATTTGTTTACAAGGTTTAATGCAATAAACTTTGTACTTGCAGCAATAATTATTCTAGCAGGATCACCTAAGAATGCTATATTTGTGGGCGTTATAATAGTAAATACATTAATTGGAGTGGTTCAAGAAATTAAAGCTAAGCGCACATTAGAAAAGTTATCAGTCATAAGTTCTGCGCATGCAAAAGTTCTTAGAAATGGTGAAATAAAGGAGATTGCAATAGAAGAAATTGTATTGGATGATGTGATTTATCTGGAAACCGGCATGCAGGTATTGGCTGATGGAGAAGTTTTGCATAGTAACGGATTAGAAATAGATGAGTCTATGTTAACAGGAGAAGCTGATGCAATATCTAAAAATTACAAAGAGACATTGCTATCTGGAAGTTTCGTAGTATCTGGAGAGGGATATGCGATTGTTACAAAAGTAGGTAAAGAAACATATTCGTCTACTCTTGCTGAGGAAGCTAAGCAATTTAAAATAATAAATTCAGAGCTACAAGCAGCAATAGATAAAATTTTTAGAGTAATAATATGGATTGTACCTCCTCTATCTGCATTATTAATAGTAACTCAACTAAGAATACCAGGGAATACGTGGCAGGATGCATTAATAGGAGCAGTATCAGGAATTGTAGGAATGATACCAGAGGGATTAGTATTACTAACGAGTGCCACATTTATAGTGTCAATTATAAAATTATCTAAATATGATACTTTAGTTCAAGAGTTGAGTGCTACAGAAGTCTTAGCAAGAGTTGATGTACTTTGTTTAGATAAGACAGGAACTTTGACTCAAGGAGAGTTAAGATTGTCAGAAGTTAAGAATATTAGTTCTAAAAGTTCTGAAGATATAGATAATGTATTAGTAGCATTAATAAATAATTTACCAAGTAATAATCCAACTCAGAAAGCTATATTAGAAAAATATAAGGAATATGATAAGGAAATCAAAGTTTTAGACAAAATTGCTTTCTCATCTAAAAGAAAATGGAGTGGAGCTACTTTTGAAAAGCTTGGGACATGGGTACTTGGCGCACCGGAAATAATATTGGGTAAGGAATATCAGTTAATAGAAGAAATAGTTAAAGAAGAAGCTAGAAAAGGAAAAAGAGTTTTATTACTAGCAAATCTTCATAATAATTTGAATGAAAAATTAGAAGGTAAGATAGAAAGTGTAGCACTATTGCTAATTGAGGATATCATAAGAGAAGCAGCACCTGATGTATTAAAGTACTTTGATAGTCAAGGCGTAGGGGTGAAGATTATTTCTGGAGATAGTCCTATTACTGTTTCAGAGGTCGCAAGAAGAGCAGGCGTAAGTGGCTGGGAGAAATATGTGGATGCAAGAGAGTTGCCAGAGGATAATGAAAAATTGAAGAATTTGATTCAGGAGATGACTGTTTTTGGAAGAGTTACTCCGCATCAAAAGAAAAGAATTGTTTTAGCTCTTCAGGAGATGGGGCATACTGTTGCAATGACAGGTGACGGAGTAAATGATGTACTTGCTTTAAAATCATCTGATTGCGGCATTGCAATGGCAAATGGCTCCGATGCAACAAAGGCTGTAGCCCAATTAGTATTAATGAAATCTGATTTCACTGCGCTTCCTAAAGTTCTTGAAGAGGGAAGAAAGCAAATTAATAATTTGGAGAGGGTATCAGAATTATTTTTATCCAAAACTGTATTTTGCATAATTTTATCATTTGTATGTTCTATATTATTTATAGAGTATCCAATACTTCCAATACAGTTGTCATTAGTGGGAAGTTGCGCTATAGGAATTCCATCATTCTTTTTAGCGTTATTGCCTAGCACGGGTGGAGTTAAAAAGGGATTTTTAACAAGAATATTAACTGTTAGTATTCCTAACGGGATATTACTTGCTATATTTATACTTATAACATTTATTATATCAATACAAATGAATCTCCCAATGGATTACAGTAGAACTTTAGCAGTACTAATGTTTTCTGGAATTAGTATGGTGGTATTGCTTAGAGTCGCAAGACCGTTAACTAAGTTTAAAACGATAATGTGTTTATCTATGTTTGGGATAATAGTGTTAGGGTTCTTAACACCAATAGGAAGATATATATTTAGCTTAACTAAAATACAATTAAGTCATTGGCTCATATCGCTAGCAGTAATAATAGCATCCAGTCCTCTGATAACCAAAATTGTAGATGTATTTAGAGTTAGAGTTAATAAGAAATTTAAGGTTAAAACAATTTAAAATTATAAAGCTTAAATACATATAGAGGGTATTTAAGCTTCATTTTTACAGTTTTGGATTAAATGCATTACGACTCTAGATTTATTATTTTAGAATTTTATATGAAGATAGATGAATAATAGATTACAATAGCTGTATTTTAGTAAGCATTTATCAAAATTTTTATTTTAGAAAAGTAGTAACCGGAGATTTAATATTTAGTATAATTTATTTTTTTATGTAAAAATAAATTATTAGTTTGACAATGACAAATAATTGTAATAAACTTTATAAGTACAAATTAAACAAAAAGAGTATTTAAATATCATGCTCCTATAGTTAAATGGATAGAACAATCCCCTCCTAAGGGATAGATGTGGGTTCGATTCCCGCTGGGAGTACCAATGTGCAAAGAAGAATGGCTTAACTGCAATGGTTAAGCCTTTTCTTATGCAAAAAGTTGTACTATAAATTGTACTAAATTTTTCATTCAGCTTTTTTGTACTATGTTGTACTAGGTATATATCTAAAAATATTATCAAATAAATCTGCAGTACTATTTTTCATATCTTCCATAACATGAGTATAATTATCTAATGTAGTAGATATATTTTTATGGCCAAGTCTTTCTGATATGACCTTTATATTTTCACCATTGAATATTAATAATGTGGCATGAGTATGCCTAAGAGCGTGAAATGTTATTTGTTTGAGCTGCATGTAATTTTGAGGAATATTTTTACCTTCTCTTTTTAAATCATCAATAGATTTTCTATATTTGTGTATAGATTTAGTGAAATTCATTGATAGGTTTCTAGGATTACACATTGAACCTTCACGATCTAATACTACAAAATCAGTATCAAGTGCATCACCTTTAATTGATTTTAAATAATCAGTTAATATTTTAGGTAGAGTTATCTTTCTATGGCTCGTATCAGTCTTTAATATTTTTGAAAATACCAATATTTTTAATTCTCTATCATAAATAACCTGATTATTAACAGTTAGATACCTATCTTCGAAATCAATATCACACCATCTTATTCCACAGAGTTCTCCAACACGCAAGCCAGTAAATATTTCTATCAAAATTGGTGTGTAGAGATATGAATCGTGAATCTTATCTAAATAAAAATCAATTTCCTCTTTAGTCCAAAACTTGACTTTAGGCTTATTCATAGGCTGCTTTTCTATGTCAGTAGGTAAGTTATATATTAACTTACTTTTTTGAGCATATTTTAAAACACCATTCATAGTTTCCATGATTTTTTTAACACTGGAAGGCTTAAGACCTTCTCCTATAAGGCTATTATAGAAATCTTGAATAATTGCATTAGTAATTTTATTTAGCTTATATTCACCCAATTTTGGCATTATGTGAGTATCAATTCTTGACTTATAATTTGTCCTGGTATTCATGCTTATGTGTTTAGATTTATATTCGTCAAACCATTTTAATATATAATCCTTAAATAAGGTATTACCTTCAGTTGGAGAAATAAATCCTTTATTTCTTTTTGATAAGACTTCAGTAACCCATGCTTCAGCTTCTTTTTTAGTTTTAAAGCCCTGCTTTCTTTCAACGTTCTTTTTACCATTCGTGTATCCAAGGCTTACTGTAGCTCTCCAATTGGGCTTTGATGGATTAAATTATATGAAGAAAAATAGATTTTATTAATGAGTTTTATCTAAAGTAAATACGAAATAGGCTTGGGATAATGAAGGGTGAACAATATCATAACTAAAGGATAAGTATACTTGATTTAATAAGAATATGCCATTGATAAGTATAAGAAAGACAATAAAAGAATTGCAATTAAAGCTTTGACGATAAAGAAGGAAACAATGGAGATTTTTTCAACGGTAATAATATTTAATACATTATACAAGTTAGTATTAATAATTTAGCATTAAGTATAAGTGACAAATTTACATGTGTATAAGCAAATTTGTAAGTGGAGTGCCTTTAACACTAGAATTACTAATGATTAAGGCACTTATTCCATTAATAAAGCATAATAATATAAGTATATAATAAATTTATTTAATACTAAAGAATATCCAAAATGAGATAAATTATACAGTTATCTTAATATATATTTTAAGATATATATTCTAATAATCTTTTTCCTGTAAAAGATGAAGAACATTTTGTAATGCCGCTAGGATAGCCTATATAAACAAGCTCTCCTCCATTAAAGCCGCCTAGTGGACCTAAATCAATAATCCAGTCAGCTTTGCACATTATACTTAAATTATGTTCTAAAATTATAACTGTTTTTCCTTTATTAATTAATTTATTAAATAACTTTATCAAATTTTTTATATCGGACTCATGCAAGCCTGTGCTTGGTTCATCCAATATGTAAATTTCACCAGCGTTATTTAAAAGAGTTACAGCAATTTTTAATCTTTGAAGTTCTCCACCTGACATTGTGTCAAGAGATTGACCGAGTTTAATATACCCTAGATTTACTTCAGAAATAGTATACAATATTTTATTTAGCTCTTTGTCAATAAAGACTGCCAAAGCTTCATCAACAGAGAGGTTAAGGATATCACTTATTGTATATGAACTGTACTTATAATTTAATATTTCTTGTTTGTATCTTGTTCCATCACATAATTCGCAAGTTTCTTCAACATCATCCATAAAAGCTAAATCTGTTTTTATTATACCTTTTCCCTTACACAAAGGACATGCGCCTTCTCCAATAAAGCTGAATAGTGAAGGTGATTTACTATTTGCTTTACCAAAGATGGCTCTAATTTTATCAAAAAAGCCCATGTATGTTGCGAGTATTGAGCGAGAAGAGGTATGGACTCTTTTTTGGTCTAAGAGTATACTGTTTGGATACTTGTCAAGGAAAAGACGTGTAATCAATGTACTTTTACCTGAACCGGCTACTCCAGTTACAACTGTTAAGGCATTCCCAGGTATTTTTATAGAAATATTTTTCAAATTAAACATATTTGCATTATTAAGCTCGTAGAATTCGTGAAACTCCTTATTTTCTGTAATTATTTCATGTTTATTAGATAAAGCATTTCCAGTGGAAGTATCACTATTTAAGAGCTGCTTATATGTACCTTCAAAAGTAATTTCTCCACCTTTAACTCCTGATTCAGGCCCCATGTCAATAATGTGATCTGCTATATTTATTACATCAGGATCATGTTCCACAATTATAACTGTATTTCCTTTTTCTTTAAGCCCTTTGAATATCTTATTTATACCAGTTATATCATGAGGATGTAATCCAATGCTAGGTTCATCGAATATATAGAGAACATCACTCAGACTGCTGTTTAAATGTTTTGACATTTTAATTCGCTGAGATTCACCACCAGATAAAGTATTAGTTGTACGATTCAATGTAAGATAATTTAATCCAACTTCTTCTAATGTACGTAAACTCTTGAGAATATCATCAATAACTGTTTGAACTTTTTGCTCATGGACTAATTTAAGAAAAGACTTCAATTCACTTATTGACATATCATTACAATCACCAATTGACTTTTCATTGATTTTGCAGGACAAAATAGTATCATTAAGACGTTTTCCATTACAATGAGGACAGATTTGTTCATCAACAAGCTGCTCAAGCTCTTTTTTATATTGCTTTTGATCTTTTTCTAAGAATGAGTTTCTGATTCTTGGAATAAGGCCAATATATTTTGCTGTCTTATGCCAATTACTTGTAGGATTATCAGGAGCTTTTTCTTCTTCATAAAGTAGAGTATTAAGTTCTAAATCTGAGTAATCTTTAATTGGTTTTTCAATATCAAAATAACCAGACTCTGTATAACGGCTTAATCTCCATCCTCCGGGTTGAAATGTTGGAAACTTAATAGCACCATTATTTAAGCTTTTGTCAAAGTCTATTAATTTATGAATATCAATATCTTTAATTACTCCTAATCCTTGGCAGTAAGTACACATACCATTTGTATTATTAAAAGAAAAATTCATTGAGTAGCCAACAAAAGGTTTCCCTATTCTAGAAAACAGAAGGCGCAGTAAGGTATATATATCAGTGACGGTACCAACTGTTGAACGTGCATTTCCACCTATTTTCTTTTGGTCTATAATTATAGAAACAGGAAGATTGTTGATTTTTTCAACATTAGGTCTGCCATAGTGAGGTAATAATTGTTGAACATAAGCGGAATATGTATCATTTAACATCCTTTGAGATTCAGCAGCTAAGGTATCGAAGATTAGAGAAGACTTCCCTGAACCAGATAAACCTGTAATTATTGTGATTTTCTTCTTAGGTATATTTATAGATATATCCTTAAGATTATTTTCATTTGCATGGAAGATTTCAATCAGTTCTTTTGACATATTAGCGCCTTCTCTCTTCAAAAGCACTGCTCACTTTTAGGCATAGCTCAGCAAAAAGTTTTTGTTCACTTGGAGTTAAGGCAGAGGATGCAATTTTAGCTAAATGTTCATGACCTTTTTTTATTTCTTTTAAAAATTTGAAACCTTTATCTGTTAATGCTGTCCAAAGTGCCCTTGCATCGGAATTGCTTTTTTCTTGTTTTACATATCCCTTATCTTTAAGAGCTTTTAATCCCTTAGATATTTTAGAACGTGAAACACCTAAGTTAATGCTTAATTCTGCAGGGCGACTTCCATTTGTGTGATATAAGGATTCTAATAAATCATATTGAAACCAAGAAATATTCTCTGTATTTATAGTATTCCTTTCGGCAACAAGTTCACATTGAAGTCTTGATAATCCCTCTTCTAATTTAGAAGTATATAATTGTTTGTTCATAAAGTAAGTATCTCCTTAATATTTATAAAAGTAGTTTCTTTATGGAAACTATTTTAACATTTTTGCAAAATGATTGCAATATGGAAACTATTTTTAGAATAACAATAGTAAATCAATATAGATGAACATAGCTGAATATGCTTGACGTATCCCGTTGGGATTATCATAAAAGCCTGTAGCTAATTGAATAAATAAGCTACAGTTTTTTTGCATTATTATAATAAGAAAGGTATGTTCTTGCTAAACAAATATTAAATCAATGGTGCAATAATGGTGCAGTGCATTGCACAAATTATAGAAAATACTAAGCTGTAATAGAACTGATAAAATGGCTTGAATACTAGTGGTTAGAGGGAAACAAATACTAAGAGGGAAATGATTTAATCGAATCCAGAAATCGTAGGTTATAAAAGCATCTATAGAAATATAGGTGCTTTATTTTATGTGAAGTTTTGTATATATTGCATATACAAGCAATACAATTATTTTTTTAGTATTCTTGTTCTATTAAAGCCTATAGGGTAATAGTAGTATAAATACCATATGAACAGGATAAAAAAGAATATTACACTATAAATTTAAGACATATCAAATAAATTATGATGCGATATCTATATAAACGCCATACAAAAGTACTTAAGTATAATATGGTTAATAAAAATATATATGAATACATTATTTATTTTCTTGAATATATGTATAAATGTGCAATATTATATATACAGATATGGAGGAATAATGATTAACTATTTAAGAAATTTACTATTAACATTAACTACAGTAGGAGCCGTACTAAGTTTTTATATAAAAATACCTAGAGATTTTTTTATTTAAACAGCTAAGGCAAATTATAAAAATGTTCCAAGAAAGCAATCAATTTTTGAGATAATTATAACGTGGGCTATGTACAGCTTGTTAATAATGGATGCATTTATGATTTTCTTAGTAGTATTAACAAGAGGCAATATATTATTCGATTATCTAGGCAATACAGTAAAGGTAGAATTATGGGTGAGTACGTTTATTACTTTAATTATTTGTTATCACTTTTAGTTCTTTTATATGTACGTTATATTGTTTTTATAAAGTAAAAAGATGTTTTATTTATAAGCTAGAAGGTAAATATATAAAAACTTTAAGTGCTAAAATAAAAGCATGGATAAATATTAGCATAATTACATCTCTAGTGTGATATTATTAATATATATTTGACAATAACGTAAATGATTCTTGTTGCTTTTGCAAAAAATGATAATAATTGGAATAAGAAGCTTTATACTGGAATTATCAGTTTTTGCTTTAGTAGGGAAGATAAGGGGGAGAAAAAATGTCACAAAAAAAATTGAATTTACGCAGTATTAGAATAAGATTAATTCTTAGTTTAGTTCTGATTTGTGTAATACCATTGATTATAGTGGGAGTAATTTCCTATAATCAATCAAAATCAATACTTAGCAAAAAATTAGATATTACAAGTGAACAGACACTTTCTGAGGTGAATAGCGGATTAAATAACTATTTTGCTGGATTTACAGAAAGAATTACAATGTTATCAAATGATTATAACCTAGTGAACGTTGATTATGGAAATAATTTTGATTACATACCTAATTTATTAAAAAACCTAAAAGAAAGTAATAAAGATATTTTTGATACATATTATGGAAGTGCATCTGGTAAGTTTGCAATATATCCAGAAACAAATATGCCAGAGGGATATGATGCAACTAAAAGATCTTGGTATCAAGAAGCAATAAAGGCAAAAGGAAAACCTGTAATAACTAAGCCATATAAAGATGCAGCTACAGGAAATACTGTTGTGGGTATTACACAAGCAGTTGTAAAGGATGGCCAAATTGTAGGTGTTGTTGGAATGGATTGTACATTAAGTACACTTTCGGAACGTATAGCAGAAAAAAAAATAGGAAATTCAGGAGTTGTATTTATTACTGACGCAGATGGAGTAATGATAGCTCATGCCGATAAAAGCTTAATTGGTGAAGATACAGTTACAAAATTATCTTATTGGAATGAAGTTAAGTCTAGCAAAGATGGATTCATTACTTATGATTATCATGGAATACCCAAATTTGGTGTGTATGAAACTAATGAAATCACAGGGTGGAAGCTAATAGCTGGGCTGGAAGAAAGTGAATTGTCAAATGATACGAGAGCAATACTATTAACTACTGCCATAATAACAGTTATAATTGCAATAATTGCAATTATTTTATCGTTGATATTAAGTAAGGGTCTTGCGACTAATATTCAAAATTTAAAAGAAGTATTTGCTAAAGCTTCGGAGGGAGATTTATCAGGAGTTGTAGAGGTTAAATCAAAGGATGAGCTTGGTCAACTTGCAAATGACTATAATTCTATGATTAAAAATATAGGTGAACTATTAGAAAGTGCAAAGCAAACTTCCAATACAGTATTTGAGACGACTGCAAATATCTCAAGTATGGCAGAAGAAACAACAGCTTCAATGGCACAAGTTTCATTTGCTGTTTCAGAAATATCTCAAGGAGCTGTCAGTTTAGCTGAAAATTCTCAAGAAACTGCAACTGGTATTGAGGAATTATCTAAAAAATTAGATAAAATTGCAGATACGACTGAAGATATGAGTGATGTATCAGAAGAAACTAAAAGATTAAGTAAACAAGGAATAAATACTGTAAATGTATTGATTAATAAAAATAATGAAACAATGGAGGCTACAACAAAAGTATCGGATATAGTTTTAAGTGTGAATGAAAGTGTACAGCTGATTAGTTCAATTTCTAATGCTATAACGGAAATAACAGAGCAAACAAATCTTTTGGCACTAAACGCATCTATTGAAGCAGCACGTGCAGGAGAAGCAGGTAAGGGTTTTGCCGTAGTAGCTGAAGAAATTAGAAAACTTGCAGAAGAATCACAAAATTCTACAGAACAAATTAAGTCTATAATAGGTACTATTAAGTCCAAGGCAGAGATAGCTGTAGAGGCAATGGATAATAATAAGCAAATCAATTCTGAACAAAATGAAGCTGTAATAAGAACCGAATCGATATTTACTGATATATTATTATCTATTACAAGCTTAACAGAAAAGGTTGGAGAGGTTAAAATTTCAATAGATGATATGCAAGCTCAAAAGCAGGTCTTTGTTACTCAAATAGAAAATAGCTCAGCTATTTCTGAGGAAACAGCTTCATCAACAGAGGAAGTAACTGCATCAGCAGAAGAAGTGTCTGCTACAATGAACGGATTTAGTCAGCAGACGGAAGATTTACAGCATTTAGCTGAAAAATTGAAGAAAGAAATAGATAGATTCACAGTATAATTTAGAGGGATCAGCTGCAGGAGTACCTCTCGAGGGTGCCGATCTGTGGAAAAAATAATCTCAATACTATAATTGGAGATTTTAAGTAAAAATAAGTTGTTAAGAAGCTAAATTATATACTCCCTTTATGGTAGACACATAAAATAATAAAATGTCTATTATAAGGAGGAGTATTTTTTATGTTAAAAAGAATTTCTGATGAAGTAAAATTAATAAGGGATAAGGCATCTAAGAAATTGGATGCCCTTTTTATGCCTAAAAACTAAAGAAAAATAACACTGATATAAATGACTTTAATGTCAATCTTCAGAAATAATCTGAGAAGGAAATTAAATTTTTTCTATGAAAATAAAGATTAAATGATTATAGAATCAGGTGTGTTTTATACCATCTAAAAAGAGTTTCTCATTTTTTGTATAATTAGCCATATATTAAGGAGTAGTACTATTTAGGAACAAGCATATTTTAAAATTGGAAATTATAGAAATATACATAATAGTTCTGAGAAACAATTAGAAATAGAGTGGATGACATTAAGCAGGTATACAATGATATACTAGAAATGTACAAAGAAAAATTAAATACGAATGAGTTGAATTTTGAATATGAAAAAGCATTTTGCAGTCTAAAATAAATAAAAATTACAGTGAAACATTTAATTATTGGGAGAAATTATTTTTCATAATCGTGACGGTATATATAACGAACATCATAAACGATGCAATAAAGCAATATAAAGAAATAGGATTTGCAATAGTACTTTTAGCATTGATTGCGGTATTAATTATTTTTGGTAAAAAGGATATATTATGGAATAGATTTATATTAGATTGGGTAAAAAATTTAGAATTTTACCCAATCTAATATGAACTGATTTTATGTAAATAAAATAGGTTGATTTACTTTGAATTAGCTATTTTATCTAATTCCATAGTAAAACTTGTTACCTCTTCAACACTAGCATTTGTTTCTTCTATTGCAGCTGATTGCTGCCCAGTTATATCAAGTGTAGTATTTGAAACTTGAATAGTTTTTTCTACTGAAACTTGTATTTTTTCTACAAGATCAGAAATACTCTTTGCTGTTTCTTTAGAGCTTTCTGCCAAATTTCTAATTTCTTTTGCAACAACTGAAAATCCTTTACCTAACTCTCCGACTCTTGCCGCTTCAATGGAAGCGTTAAGCCCAAGCATTTTTGTTTGATTCGTTATATCTTTTATGTATCCTAGAACAAGATTAATTTCGTTAGAAACTTCCTTCACATTTAATATTTCACTATTTAATAAATTTTGGTTTTCGGTAACTTCCATTGATGATGCAGCAAGTTGTTGAGTTGCAGAAGATATTTGTTCAAAACTCTCAGTAAGTGTTCCTGTTAATTCTTTAATTTTTAAACGTTGATATCCATCATGTGATAATGTATTAGCTACTGAGAATAGAACTTCTGCTGCTGACTCAATATTATTTTTATCTACTATTTTTACTTCTTTAGCAGCATTAGCATATATATCCTGGTCCAACCCGAGTTCGTTTGCAGTATTTTTGAATTCCATTTCTTTAGGATCATCAAAAAGTATTTGTCCCCCAAGTATTGTGCCAATGAGAACCCCCTGTACTTTTATAGGAGCCGCAAAATCAATAAGTCCAGAATGACATTTATAAATGTATGGTTTTCCAGTTTTAAAGGCTTCCTCTCCGGCTGCAGCATGACATTGAGCACAACGTTTTTTCCCAAGCTCTGTAGATTGAGTAAGTTTAGAACAAATATTAGTATAACCACTTGGTTTTGTAAAAGGAATACCATTTCTATCTACTGTAATACTTGCGATATTCATACTTTTCGAAAAATCATCTTGGAATTTTTGGAGGAAATTTAAATTGATAATGTCTTTTAGCTCTACCTCAGTTAATTCAGTATTACCTTTCTCCATAAGTTACTCCTCCATTTCTATTAATATGTATAAATTTGAGATTTTGATTGTATGTATTTGATACATTAATTTTTTTTAGCAATAAAGTTCCTGTTATTCTTATAGTGTAAATTAATGGTAAAAGAATCGGATTAACTTTCATGCCTATAATATTTAATAAATTCACTAATTATCATTCCCTCTTTCTTTGAATTTTGTTCACAATATTGCCAGATTGTATTATCAGGAAATTATTGTAATAAATATATGATATTTAGATGCTCTTATATCATTTAAACTCTTATATTATTTTTCTAATATAATTTATTAAACAATATAAATATTTTGTCCAATTGAAGTGACTGATAAGTAAGGATACTTTCATATAAATTTCAATATAAGGGTAAATATGTTTTTTGTTTAATTACACTTTATTACAAAAAGTATTTATATATACAGTTTTAAATGAAATATTTGCTTTAATTGTAATTTAAATTATAATATAATTAGACAAAATATTTATATTGACCAATTATTTTCTGATTATTAGTTATTTACATTTTAAATAATTAATTTATGTTGATATATTAACGGTATCTATTTATTATTTTTAGGTTTATAACCTGAGCTAAATAGAATTTTTATATAATGTAAGGTCATATAAAAGGTATTAACTTAGATTGAACCTTAAGTTAATACCTTTATTTATTTAAAACTAATATGAATCCATTATGAATTTTTTATAGCATTTAAGGTTAAATTTCCTATAAAATTCAGTTACTTTATTAAGTTTTTAGGAGAAGTTCCATATTTACCATTGAAGAGCATGTTGCTAAAAGAAAACGAGAAGATAACTTAAATGAATCTAATAAAAATAGAAATTTAAATTTAGTTACAGCAAGTACAACTTAAAATTAGATTTAGAAGAGATTGCGGATGAGATTAATATTAAAAGTAATATATGTAAGATATGGATTATTATTTGATAAAAACTCAATACATGGAAGGAATATTCCGTTTTATGCATAATTATAATATATATTTAGTTTTATTATAGTTATGCAATGGAGAGGATTGAGAAAATGAAAGTTATAAAATCAATTGATGAAGAAATAATTGCAGCGAAACAAGAAGCATTGATAAAAAGAGTTGATAATAAAAGAAGGGAAATGAAACCAGATAGGGCAGATATGACGTTTGGTGAAATAATTAACATGTATGAAAAGGAAGAAATTATTATTTCGCCCGAATTTCAAAGAGGTTTTAGATGGAAAGAAGATAGGCAAACAAAATTTATTGAATCACTATTATTAGGTATACCTATACCACCAATATTCGTTGCAGAAACAGATGAAGGTAAGTGGGAACTGGTTGATGGATTACAAAGGTTATCTACAATTTTATCGTTTTTTGGGAAATTAAAAAGTGAAGAAAAGAATCATCTTGTTTTAACAAAAGGTGGATTAATAAAAGAATTAGAGGGAATGAAAATTGAGACTTTACCTAAGAGATATGAATTAGCATTAAAAAGAGCTGTTTGTAGAGTAGAAATTATTAGATATGATAGTGATGTTGAAATGAGATATGAGTTATTTAATAGGTTAAACACAGGGGGAGTAGAATTAAGTGAACAAGAAATAAGAAATTGCATATTTAGAGGGTATGGAAATAAGTTCAATGAATTTATTACAAGATTATCTAAATCAAAAGAATTTAAAGATAACATTCACATAAATTTATTACAAGAAGAAAGAATGTACTTGCAAGAGTTAGTTTTAAGATATTTTACTCTAAAAAATAGAGGAACTAAGTATAAACACATTCAAAAACATATGGATGATTATATGCTAGAGGTTAGTAAAGGAGAGATGAGTTTTGATTATGAAAATGAAGAAAAGCTATTTATGAGGGTAGTAAAAAAAATAAATGACTTAGACAGAAATATATTTGATTTGGTAACGCTTCCGTTCTCAACCAGCGTATATGATCCTATAATGATTTCTTTTTCTAATAATATTGATTTTATTGATAAATTAAGTAAAAAGGAAATATTAAGTAAAATAGATGCATTTAAAAATGATGAGGATTTTAGAAAACAAACAACAACATCAAGTAGTAGCGAGGGCAGGGTTACTAAAAAGATAAATGTGGCAAAAATATATTTTAGCAAGAAATCAAAAGATAAATTTTCTTATGAAGATGGAGTACATATTAAACAACTAGATTTATTTAATGAATAAATTATATATGAATAGGATTATAAGAAAAAAGTCTCATTATATATAATGCATTGTCCCCAAAATATTTAAGAATAGGATGATTAAAATGGATAACTTAAATGTGGCAATTGATACGGTTTATAGAGAAAGAGAGAGATTAATATTAATTGGTTTGACTGGAAGAACTGGTTCAGGATGCTCAACTGTTGCAAAAATACTAAAAAAAGAAAACATTAAAGATTTGGATCTTTGTGATGTAAAAACACGTGACTTTAATAATTCAGACGAACGTAAATATGGTGTTATTAAAAGATTTATGGAGGAAGGACATAAGTGGCAGGCATTTGTATCAATTGAAGTAAGCAGTATTATTTTGTCGTTTGTATTGGAAAAAAGTATTGATAAATTAATAAAGTATTTAGAAACATTATTGCAAGAAAAAGAGAAAATAATTTTTAATATTGCTGATTTCGAGAAGGTAAAAAAAGATATAGGTGAATTAAATTATATGTTTGATGAAATGAAGAGGTATTCAGTAAGTGATATTAAAGATTTCATATATTCGGACAAAGAGAAGGTTGGTAATTATTTTTATTTTTATACAAAAACAATTGTGAACTATAGAAATAGAGTAAAAGACATGTTATCAGCATATTCTTGTTATGAGATGACGAAAACAAAGCTAGAAGAAAAGAAAATGATAAGATACCATTTATATACATATCTGATGCAAAAGTTCGGGAATAATATTAGGAGCTCAGGTGATCCGTATAGTAGCGAATTTAATGTGGAAAATTATTATAGCTTAGTTTCTAGAATAAATAGTGTCATAAAAATTATTAATCAACATATGGAAAATGATAAGACGAAAAGTGTGAGAATATGTATAGATGCAATTAGAAATCCTTTTGAAGCATATTATTTAAGGGATAGGTATAGAGCATTTTACCTTGTAGCAGTAAGTACTGAAGATAAGGATAGATTAAGTAGACTAAAAAAGATTGATGGGGAAGAATTGACGAATTTAGATAGAATAGAATATCCATCTAAAACTGATACTCCTCAAGATTTATTTTATCATCAAAATATACAACAATGTTTAGAAATTGCAGATATTCATATAATTAATCATGACATTAAAAGTTCCAAGTATTATGATTTAACAACGCAGATATTAAAGTATATTGCATTAATGCTTCATCCAGGACTTATTACACCAACACATGTGGAAAGATGTATGCAGCTGGCATATAATGCAAAATATAATTCAGGATGCCTATCAAGACAGGTTGGAGCAGTTGTAACAGATAGAGACTTTTCTGTTAAATCTGTGGGGTGGAATGATGTTCCGATGGGACAAATACCTTGTAATTTGAGAGATGTTAAAAGCTATTGCTTAAACAGGGATAATGAAACATTTAGTGAATATGAATTATGTGATAAGAAGTTTGAAGAGGTAATGGAATGTTTAAATGATAAGGTTTCAGATAAAAAATTGAATGGAAAAACTTTCGCATATTGTTTTAAAGATATTTATAATGGGATTGAGAAATCCAAAAATCAGGTATATACTAGAGCTCTTCATGCCGAAGAAAATGCATTTCTGCAGATTTCAAAATATGGTGGACAAGGTGTATTAAATGGAAAACTTTTTACTACAGCTAGTCCGTGTGAGTTGTGTGCCAAGAAAGCATATCAGTTAGGAATTGAAGAAATCTATTATATAGATCCATATCCTGGAATATCACAGAAACATATATTAAAATTTGGAAGTAAAAATAATCCTAAAACGATTTTGTTTTCAGGTGCGATTGGAAATGCTTATCTTTCTTTGTATGGCACAAGGATGGCTTTAAAAGATGAATTAGAATTAGCGAGCGGCATAAGTTGTAAGGATGAAGCTAAAAATTATGGTAATCTAAAAAAAGTTGAATTAGGTATTGATGAGATAAAATATGAGGATGTTAAATTAGAGCTTATATTTGAATCAAGAAGCAAGATTATATGCACAAGAGAAATTAAGATGAAAGCCTTAAAAGATGGATTTGAGAAAATAGATAAAATGATGATTTGGACTGGAAGTTCATATGATGGTACAAGATTAATTAGTTCTGATCCTAAATGCAGTTTAACTGAGGGAAATAAAAAAGAAGCATACTATCATTATTCAATTGATTTTAATAAAAGGATCAGCAAAGATGAGATTGTAAAATATAAAATACAAACAGAATTAAAAGATGAAAAGAAAATTATGGAACCATATTTTTCGCATAGAGTTAAGAATAAGACTGATAGACTTACATTAAGAGTTTTTGTCCCTAAAAGTAAAGAATTAATCAAAGAAGTTCGTTTTGTGGAGTATGCAGATTTACTTATGCAAAATAAGTTCGATGAAATTCCATTGAAAAAATCAACTTCAATAGAAGATGAAAAATATGAAATATATGAACTAGAGAGAGAAAAGCCTAATTTATTTTATAGTTACAGCATTGAATGGGAATTTGTGTAACTTGATTGCAAATAATAACTATGCTATTATAAATTCATTAAGAACTAGGGGGATTTAGTATGGAGGGTGACTGAATAAGGTAGTTTGGGTATATTAAAATAGTAGTTTTTTAAATTTATTAGGTAAAACATAAACAATAAAGGATAAGTGTTTATGTTTTATTTTTATTCTAGTTTTCATATCTAATATTGGAACTTTTAGTAACAGCTATTTTTAATTAGAGAAATAGATTAAATTTATATGATTAAATATATCCTTTGACCTTGAAATCAAAGCAATAATTAATCAAGAAGAGAATTCGAAGAGGTAAATGCTGAATATCTATAGGTGTATGGTTTTTCTTACACCTATTTTATATTTTGGGGGAAAGTGTGGTGTTTTTTTGTTTTAAAAATTGGTTGTGTTTTTAATAAATGAATATTAATTGAATAGTTTCATTGGAGATAAATCGTGGACATTTAATTAAAAAGTAATATAATTACTAAATGGAGATGAAATGATATGATTTTAATTGATAGAAACATTAAGGAATTAGTTAACAGTGGAGAGCTAATTATAAGGGGATATGATGAAAGTAATGTGAATTCCATTTCTTATGACTTAACCATTGGATCAATAGTTAAGCCAAAGGAAAATGATGAAGAGGTGGTAGAAGAAATTGATACTTATACGTTAGAGCCAAATGAATTCATTTTTATAAAAACTAATGAACAGTTGAAGATTCCAATAAATATATTGGGGAGAGTTGCTGAAAAAAATTCTCTTATGAGAACAGGGTTAGTTGTTAGTGGTCCACATTATCAACCTGGACATACTACATATGCTTTCTTAAGAGTTCATAATACATCTTATAGAAGAATAACATTAAATAAAAACCAAAAGGTAGCTCAAATTATTTTTGAACAATTAAAGGAAACACCTGAAATTCCATATAATATAAAGAGTGATTCATCTTTTAATAATGAAGACACATACAGGGGATATGGAAATTATAAAAATCAATACAAGAGAAGTATGAAGAAGCTTGAAAAGGTAAAAAGTGATATAGAAAGTAAAGAAAGCAAAATTTACTCAAATATATTAACTTTTATGGGTATATTTGTTAGTATATTTTCATTAATTACAATAAATTTTGAAGCATTTTCTAAGATGAATTTATCTATTCAAAATTTAATGTTAGTAGATTTATCATTAGCATTAGTCGTAACATTATTTATGGGATTAATATTAATTTTTATAAATAATAAAGATAATAAGCATTTTGCTGCTGCATTTATAATAATTCTTGTAATATTAGTTGTCTTAAATACATTGGCGCTATCTAAGCTAAGTGCCAATGATGCACAAGATAAATCAAATCAAACAAATATAGAGCAGGACAAGAGCAAATAAATCAATGATTTAAATAAAAATTACGTTGTACTACAGTTGTACTATTTTATTTTCAAAAGCAAAGAAATATAGATAATTATAAAATACTAAAGGGTGTGTAAAGTCTGATTAATAAAGGTTTTATAAAACATTATATTATATTTATGAAAACTATAAGACAAGCGTTATTTTACCCGCTGTGAGTACCATAAAAAAACCTGCAGTTAATTGAATGAATAAGCTGCAGGTTTTTAGTATATTTATGATAAGATAAATATTAAGTCAATGGTGCAATGATGGTGCAGTAGATTGCACCAATTATAGAAAATAATAAGTCACAATGAAAAATGGAACTGACAAAATTGCTTAAATACTAATATTTACAGAATAATGTATACTGAATAGAAAATGAGTTAATCGAATCCAGAAATCGTGAGTTGTAAAAGCATCTATATAGATATAGGTGCTTTATTTTATGTGAAGTTTTGTATATATTGCATATACAAGCAATACAATTATTTTTTAATATTCTTGTTCTATTAAAGATTATATGGTAATAGTAGTACAAATGTCATATGAACAGCATAAAAAAGAATATTACACTATAAATTTAAGACATATCAAATAAATTATGATTGGATATCTATATAAACGCCATATAAAAGTACTTAAGTGTAATATGATTAATAAAAATATATACAGATATGGGGGAATAATGATGAATTATTTTAAGAATTAGTTTGTTATAACATATTTCTATGATTCTATATTTTTTTTACTTAAGAATTTACTACTTTTTTGGCACCATGAAATAAAATAAGTATCTAATTGAATATTAAAAAAAAGAGTGCTATACTTTTTTTATATAGGGTACTATGGTACTTTATTTGAAAATCCCTGAAATATATATATAAGTAATCCTCGGCTCATTAACTGTATCAGCCATTGTATTTATTGGTGTTTATGTCAATATATTATGGTGGAATTATGCTGATTCAAATGAGAAAAATGACATTCGCAAATGAATTGGAACAATTATAACAAGAGCAGATAATCATAATAAGATTTCACTTTCGTTAAATACTACTTCTGAAAAGGCATTAAATTTATCATCCTTGATAATTATAAATGAGATAGTATTGTGTGGAAGGCCTGTAGAAGAGAACGTTTATTGAAGCAGATCGGAGGTGCAAAAGTGCAAAAAAAGATATTAGTTATAGATGACGATAAAGATATAGTAAAACTTATAACAAAGAGTTTAAGCTATGAAGGATTTGAAACTATTTCGGCATATTCTGGGAAAGAGGCCTTATGTGTATTGAAAGAAAATAATATTGATTTCATCATTCTTGATATAATGATGCCTGATATGGATGGCCTTGATGTCTGCAGAAGCATCAGAAAATCTTATAATGCTCCAATTCTGTTTTTAAGCGCCCGGGATAAGGATATTGATAAGATCGTTGGGCTCGAAATAGGGGCAGATGATTATATGACAAAGCCCTTTAGTATTCAGGAGCTTAATTCCAGGATAAGGGCCAACTTCAGGAAAGTCGACAGGCTGTTTAAAGAGTGGAATGAACTTAGTCCAAATAGAGAAAAGATTGATTCTCCTCTCATTTTGAATGATAAGACTTTTGAAGCATTTCTAAATAACAAAAAGCTTAACTTATCAACAAAGGAATTTCAAATATTGTCCATGCTCATGCATAACCCCAATAATGTATTGACTCGTGAGCGGATATATGAATGTGTCTGGGGAGACGAATACGGAGAATTAAATACTGTAACGGTTCATATAAAAAATATCCGTAAGAAACTTGGTCCTGAATATGATTTTATTAAAACAATTTGGGGAATTGGATATAAGTACAAGGAAAGAGAGTGATAATATGAAACTGAAAATAAAGCTTCCTTTACTATTTCTGGTTATGTTTATAGTTTTTATGGCTTCAATTGGAATCTATTTGAAGTTTATCTTTGCAGAATATTCACCTATATCTAGTTCATTACTGGATCCATCATATATAGTATTACTCCTTCCCATATTTGCTATTGCCTGTTTCATCTTTATTATTTTAATTATGTATATCCATTTTTGTATAGAAGAACCAATAAGACTACTTAATTCCAGACTAGAAAGAATAAATATTGTGCATCCATTGCCGCCACTTGCGCTAAGGAGTAATGATGAAATTGGAGACCTTTATAATCATTTTAATAATATGGAAAAGAGGCTCCAACTAGCACATAAAGAGCAAATAGATATGATTGCTGCCATTGCTCATGATCTAAAAGCACCATTAACATCTATTAATGGTTTTGCTGAACTGTTAGCCATGCAAAAGGGTCTACCAGAAAATGAAAAGCAGGAATATTATGAGTTGATTCAAAAAAAGTCAAAATATATGGCTGAACTTATCAACGACTTTGTAAGCTTCATCAAAGAGAAACTGAATTTAGAATCCATGACCGTGAAACCCGTTAATGCATCAAAATTATTTGAGAACATTGCCCTAGAATATGAACATGAGCTATCAGGATTTGACTATGAGCTTATTTACAAACATTTATTTAAGGAAAATATGATGCTTATGGTCAATGAGATTATGATAGGTCGAGTCTTTGGTAATCTATTCAGTAATGTTGTAAGATATGGAGGAAAAAATGAGTTGAAAGTGTATATGACTGGATACTCACAAGGGGCTTATGCCTATTTTGAAATTGAGGATAATGGGATTGGAGTACCGGATAAGGATATATCTTCACTATTTCTTAAATTTTTCACTGTGGATAAATCCAGGCAAATTGAAAATGGTGGGATAGGACTTGGACTAGCAAGCTGTAAATCAATTATTGAATATCATGGTGGAGAAATCTATGCATATTCTTCTGAATATGGTGGCCTGGGTATAAAGTTCAGCCTTCCACTTGTACAACACTAATTTTATTTCTCTAAAATAAATTAAAGGTCACTGTTGGTTGAACGTAGAGAACACCGGCAGTGGCTTTTTTGCTTCCTAATACTTTATAATTTTTTACATTCTCTTTATAAAGATTTATTTTCCTTTTAGGGCAGCTTTATTTTTATATCGTAAAATTTACTTGTAGCTTAAAAACTACAAGTAAATTGATAGGAGGAAATGATATGGTAGAGAATCAAGTTCGTGGCACGGACATAGATAGGTGCCGCTATTTCGAAACATGTACTCTTATGCTTAATCAGAGAAGGATGGAAGTAATAAATATAACTAGAGAAGGAGGATACTGCAATGTCAATTGAATTTAGCCGTTGGCCAAACAACTATATGATGTCATATCAAGTAACTAAAGCTCTAGGTTTGGCAAGTCTTGGTGCTGCTGACGTCACCGAAATTTATGAAGCATGCAAAAAAATAGATCCAAATGATAAGGAAACATGGCATAGGGAATGGCTCATAACAGCAGATGCTTTGGAAAGGCATGGTAAGGAGGCAGAAGCGGTTGGAAACTGGTATACAGCACGTAACTGTTACATTCGTGCTTGCAATTACCACCGAATCGCTGAATATGCTGTGATGGATAATGATGCCGAGAAACTCCGTATATTTAGGAAAGTAAATGAACTCTTTGAAGCTGCTGGAAAGTACTTTGATGTAAAACCAGAGAAAATCCAAGTAGATTATGAGGATGTCAAGTTGGATGGGTACTTTTTCTCACCTCCTTGGATAAAAGGTCCGAAGCCCACAATTTTGGCCCTCAATGGTGGTGATGAGTGGTCAATTGAGAACTATTTCTGGTTAGGACCTGCCTTTATTTCGTGTGGATATAACTTTATGGTCTATGATCAGCCTGGAACTGGTCTTTCAATGTACGAAAAAGGAAAGGGCAGAAGAGCTGACAGCGAGGCTTTTCATTCAAGAGCAATTGACTTTCTTCTAACTAGACCGGAAGTGGATCCTAACAAGATTATTGTTCATGGTGAGAGTTTTGCGGCATATGACTCCCTTAGATTTGCTGCATTCGACAACAGGATTGCTGCCGTCATCTCTGACGGAGGAACCCACGCGTTCGACTGGGAGGCAATGCTAAAATGGATGCCACCAAGTTTAGCTGCTCACGGCATGAGAATTTTGGGTGCAAAAAGCTTGGATGACTTTGCTGGAAATCCTCGTTTTGCCTACAATCTTGAGGGCGTGCTTCACCAGATAGAATGCCCACTTCTTGTGATGCACGGTGCGGAAGAGATATTGGTTCAGCCCAATCCGCTAACACAAGCTCTTAAAAATTACGAGCAGGCTGGTTCGAAAAACAAGACGTTCTTCGCCATAGAGGATAGAAGACTTGGCGGATTAGAACACTGCCAGGTAGACAACATAAATGTGCTGCATGAGGTAGTACTGAATTGGCTTTGTTCTATTGGTCTTGGACCTTCTGCACCTAGACCAAGTGATTTCTAGGATATTTTTAAGTTAATCAGAAGGTGGAGCTTATGAAACTTACATTTATACAGGTGGAACCGTGCTTGTTAGAAAGCATATAGCGAGATATTTTAATTTAAGGATACGGAAGATATTAAAGAAAATTTAGATGATTATTTTAAAGAATTAACTTATGTAGTAGTAGGATAGCCATTTGCCACTGTATTTAAAATATAATGATGATGAAATTCCTGTTAAGATAATTGGAATTAATGGAAAGCCTGGAACTGGAATAAAGAAAGCAATGATCATTTGTTTTTATTTAGTTCATGTTAAGTTAATTATAAATAAGGTATATCATATGCCAATTTTTAAAATTCATGATAAATTAGAAAATATTGATTTAATGGAGTTAAGTAATATCGTTAAGGAGACACGTAACTTTGAGGGCCAGTACATATTTCTAATTCTGAATGATGGAATTGAGAAACTTGGAATAGAAAGAGGAAGAAGTTGTATTAAGGCTTTCGACAGAAGAAAAATTTCTTGGAGTGTAAGTTAGTATATATTAGTGAATTAAAAAATATAATCAAATATATATTACAATTTGGTATAAAAGGAATACTTAGAGTAATAGGAACTTTGAGTATTCCTTTTTCTATTTTGAAGAGGTACTAACGATGATGAAATTATATAAAAAGGAACAACTAGAGGAACTAAAATAAAAATACTCAAAGTAAATATTAAATTAAGTAGAGGAAATAAAAATCATGTTAGGCGAAAAAGAAATAGAGCTTAAAATTGTACTGTAGTTGTACTATTTTATTTTGATAAGCAAAAAATAATAAGAAATTAAACAAAAAAATGAACAAAAGTTTTCATACTGATTCTTAAAAGGAAAGTCAAAAAAATATAGATAAATATTTTAGGAGTTTAGTGCATATATACGCTAATACTTGATATTAAATGCTAGCATCCTATATCAAAGAATTTGGATTTATAAATGTAAAAGAGATGAGGAATCAAGAGATAAGAGATAGAGTTTTTCTCTCAAATCTACCAACAAGCTATTTCAATATATGTAATTATTTGTATGAAATAGAAATTGGGCGTATAATTTAATATTATTTACAACAAGAAAGGAGGCTGTCAATAAAAAACGAATGATAACAGAAGATCATTTTTAATTATTATTAAAAGTGGACTTGCAGTGATATCAAAAAAATGAAAAGTTATGTGGGAGGAATAAGATAATGAAAAAAATAAAAGTAGGTTTTCGAAATAAAAAATCTAAAAGTTTACTTATTGGAGCAATTGCACTTATTTCAGTAATTACTGCAGGTAATTGCCAATATTCTAGTGCTGCAGTAGTTAATAATACATCTGCAATTCAAGATGCTAGCGGAAATTCTGTTTCAGAAAAAGAAAATTATTCAATACCTGAAAAATCTAAAATAGTGATTGGAAAAACTGTTGAAGATAAGGGAATTAAGGTTACTCTATCTGATTGTTATGCAGATACTCATATGCTTACTTTTACAACACATTTGGATAGTAGAGAAAGAGGTGATTATGCACAAGAGTTGAAACCAAGTATATCTATTAATGGAAAGATAATAAATAATGAAACAAATGAATTTAAGTACGATTACATCCATAACGATGATGGAACTTGTGATATAGTGACACATATTTACTTAGACAATATAGATACAAGTCAAAATTTAAATATTTTAATAGATTATGATAGGATAGGGGTAACTAGTACATCCAATATTGACTCGTATGTAACAGGGAATTGGAAATTCAATTTTGCAATTGGCGCATCTCAAATAGACAAGCCGATTTTAGCCAAGGATATTAATCAGACTCTAGTAATAGATGGCCATGAACTATATGTGCACAATATAAAAATATTCCCATACAGAATTGAATTTACAGGAGGCAGTGATATCGATAGTTTTAGTGATACTACAGATATGGCATCATGGGAACTTACGGATGATAAAGGAAATAAGATTAAGGAATCAGATGGTCATGGATCTGATAAAAGTATAATGTTAAATTATTTTGTTGACACAACTGATATGAGAAGTGTAACGATAATCCCAAGAACTTCTTTTAACAACCCTGATACAGCATATCCTAGAAAATTTCCTACTATTAGCAATTATGATAAAGCCATTACAATAAATATAAGATAATAAGTAAAAGAAATACTTAAAGTAATAAGAACTTTAAGTATTTCTTTACTTATGTAGGAGAATTATCATGAGAAAAAGATTAAGTATATGCATATTCTTTATTACTGTGCTAATAGTTTGCTCATCATATTATTTATATCCTAGAAAAGGAACTTTAAATGATTTTTTATTTAGTAATTATAACAAGGAAAATATAGAGGAAATTGAGATTAGAAGCACATCGGGAGGGGAAGATAAAACAATTAAAGATAAGATTGAGATAAACGATATTTTATTTAATTTATCTAAAATAAAACTAATTCAACATTATGGTAGCATATCAAATAGGACAAAAGTTTCTTATCATATATATATTTACGATAAAAATAGTATATCTGCTGAAGTTATTATACAAGGCAAGGAATATATCAGTATTGTTAATAATATTAATAATTCTAATAAAGAATATAAAATTATTGAAAATACTTTAGATTTGGATTATATAAATAGACTAATTTCGCAGTGAGGAATATCCAGCGTTCATATAAGTTAATAATATGTTTTTCATATTTTGATACTAAGAATATAAATAAACTTCGAGTAGTATGTTTCTATATCTATAATTACATATAGATTAAGAAGTTATATTCTAAGTAGATAAAATAAAATTTTTGTAAATTAAATGTTGTGTATATTGTATAAACAAGCAATACAGTACATATTTTTCTAGGTAAGATTAAGGATATTTGGACTTTGTATAAGGTAATTGATGTATAAAAACCATACTAATGACATAAAAAAGAATACTGAAATAAGTATTACGTTTGGATAAGCAATTTATAAGTAGATTATATTACAAATGCCATATAAAAGTATTTGAATAGAATATAAGAACAAGAAAGTAGTTATGACAACATATATAATAGTGTGCTAAGATTGAATAATAAGATAGTAATGTATTACAATAATGTTATTGCAACTATTGAAATCGTATAATAATTAGAGGATGATTAAAAATGAAAGTTGATCTAAGCAAAATTGTTAATAATAAAAAAATCACACCGATAGAAGAACAAGTATTAGAATATATAATCAATAATATTGATAGTGTAATGGATCTTGGCGTTAGAGGGGTTGCTGCCGAAAACTACACATCTACATCAACTATTATGAGACTTTCAAAAAAATTAGGTTTTACAGGATTTATAGATATGATTTATAATATAACACCACTAATAGATGGTGGTGGCACGGGAATTATAGAAGAGTCAGAAGCATTAATAGGTACTGATATTAAGTTTTTATCTAAATATACAGATGAGGAAAATGTAAAAAGGTTTATAGAAATATTAGCAAGTGGAACCAAAAAGTATATTTTTATTTATGCAAGAGGCTACTCTGAAATCACTGGAGAATACTTTAACAAAAAGCTGCTTGGGGTAGGGATAAAGAGCATATTAATAGATTCTAAGGGGAGTTTTGAAAATAATCTAGAAGACATGGAAACATTAATAGTAATATCAAAGTCTGGAGAGACTAAAGAAGTATTAGATAAGGTTCAAGTGGCGAAGAAGAAAAATAAAGTAGTAATTTCCTTCACAAAGGAAGTAGAAAACAGTATTTCAGCTCTTTCGGATATTTCATTTAAGATATTTGATATGCATAAATTAGATGACAGTAATGTGCTGCCTAACTCGTTTTTTGCAAATATGCTTATGTTTATGGAATACTTAATCTACAGATATTATCAAGAAACAAGAAAAGAAAATAAATAGTCAAATTAAGAAACCTGTTATCTTTTAAGCTAACAGGTTTCTTAATGCTTGCAATCTATTTCAATTAAATGAAAACGTATATATAATGAGCCTATGGATGACACAATAATTGATAAGAGGTGGAATATATGAAGGATAAAATTATGAATGCTATGCAAAGATTTTCTAAGGCTATGTTTATTCCAGTATTAATACTTCCGATTGTAGGTATATTAATAGCTTTTGGAAATATTCTCACAAATACCAAATTAGCAGAATATGCACCGTTCTTAAAGAATAGTGTGATATTTGGATTTGGAAAAATATTATCAGGATCCTTGGTTCCTATACTATCAAACCTTGGAATAATATTCTGTGTTGGTTTAGCTGTAGGACTTGCGAAAGAGAAAAAAGCAGAATCAGGTTTCACATCAGTATTAGTATATTTAATATTTAATAATGCCATGAATATTTTCTTGAGTTTATCAGGGAAGTTAGTAAATCCAGATAATTTAAGAGGTTCTGGTCAGGCGATTGTACTAGGGACTCAAGTTTTGGATATGGGAGTTTTTTTAGGAATAATTTTAGGTATAGTGGTAGCGTATTTTCATAATAAATATTGCAAGAAAGAATTTAATGGAGCATTCCAAATATATGGGGGTTCAAGATTAGTATTCTTAATATTAATTCCAGTAGTTGTTGTATTAGCTGTTATACTTTCTTATGTTTGGCCATCAGTACAGTGGGGAATATCAAGTTTAGGATATTACATACAAAAGAGTGGTAATTTTGGAGTATTTATGTATGGAACACTAGAAAGACTTTTAATACCAACAGGATTGCATCACTTGGTATATACTCCATTCTTATATAGTCAGCTTGGAGGAATAGAGACTATAGGGGGAAAGGCGATAGAAGGAGCAAGAAACATTTATTTTGCACAAATTGCAGATCCTTCAATTAAAGTTTTATCCAGTACAGTTATATGGGATGCTAGAGGATTATCAAAGATGTTTGGATTAGTAGGAGCGTGTTTAGCACTTTACCACACAGCTGATGCTGATAAGAAAAAGAAGGCTAGAGCGATTCTTATACCAGCAGCAGTAACTTCAATAATAGCAGGTGTTACAGAACCTATAGAATTTTCATTCTTATTTACAGCACCAATATTATTTGGAGTACATGCAGTTTTAAGCGGTCTTGGAATGGTAGCTTTAAATATATTAAACGTAAGGGCTATAGCACCTAATGGATTTATAGATTTCTTACTTTATAATTTACCATTAGGTATAGAAAAAACAGGTTGGCCAATGTTTATTTTAGTAGGTGTAGTGCAATTCGCAGTTTACTATGTAATATTTAGATTTCTAATAGTTAAGCTTAACTTAAAGACTACTGGAAGAGAAGAAAGTAATGAAGAAGTTAAACTTTATACTAAGCAAGATTATAAGGATAAAGTAACAGGAGGCCAAGGGTCTGGAGATAAAGAATCAACATCAGGAAATGAAGCACTTGTAATAATAGAGGCCCTAGGAGGAAAGGAAAATATTAAAAAAGTAGATAACTGTTTCACAAGACTAAGATTAATCCTTGATGACACATCAAAAGTTGATGAAGCTACATTAAAGGGAACAGGAGCTACAGGAGTAGTTAAAAAAGGAGAAAATGTTCAAGTAATTTATGGATTACATGTAACTAGAATAAGATCGATAGTGGATGAAGCACTAGGAATTGTAGGAGAATAATAATATAAATCGTAGAAATATTTGAAGAATAATATAAATTAAAGGAAAGAGGTAATATATATGAAAAAACATTCTATTGTTATTGCAGGAGGCGGAAGTACATTCACTCCAGGAATAGTTATGATGCTATTAGATAATCTACACCGTTTTCCAATTAGAAAATTAAAATTATATGATAATGATGCTGAGCGTCAAGGTGTCATTGGTGAAGCTTTAGAAATTGTATTAAAAGAAAATGCACCAGATATAGAATTTTCTTATACAACAGATCCTAAAGAAGCATTTACAGATGTTGATTTCTGTATGGCCCATATACGTGTTGGAAAATATGAAATGCGTGAGAAGGATGAAAAGATTCCTTTAAAATATGGAGTGATTGGTCAAGAAACTTGTGGAGCAGGAGGAATTGCTTATGGAATGAGAAGTATAGGAGCTATGTTAGAGTTAATAGATTTGATGGAAAAATATTCACCAGACTGTTGGATGTTGAATTACTCTAACCCAGCATCAATTGTTGCTGAAGCCTGCCGTAGATTAAAACCAAATTCGAAGGTATTAAACATTTGCGACATGCCGGTTGGAACACTTCGTCGTATGGCTGGTATTGTGGACTTAGAACCAAGTGATTTGGAAGTTAAATACTTTGGATTAAACCACTTTGGATGGTGGACTAGCGTTAAAGATAAACAAGGTAATGATTTAACAGACAGAATTAAAGCTTATGTTGCAGAAAATGGCTACTTAACAGTAAAAGAAGTAGAAACACAACATACAGATCCAAGCTGGCAGGAAACTCATAAAAAAGCAAAAGATTTATTAGCAGTAGATCCAAGATTTTTACCTAATACTTATTTAAAATACTATCTATATCCTGATTATGTTGTAGAACATTCTAATGCAGAATATTCTAGGGCAAACGAAGTAATGGATGGAAGAGAAAAAGATGTATTTAATGCAGCACGTGCTATTACAAAGGCAGGAACAGCAAAAGGCGGAGAATTCCATATTGATGCTCATGCTACCTTTATCGTAGATTTAGCTAGAGCGATTGCCTATAACACTCATGAAAGAATGTTATGCATTGTAGAAAATAAAGGTGCTATTTCTAATTTTGATTCTACAGCTATGGTGGAAGTTCCATGCATTGTTGGAAGTGATGGGCCAGAACCTTTAGCACAAGGAGAAATTCCACAATTCCAAAAGGGATTAATGGAGCAACAAGTATCAGTAGAAAAATTAGTTGTTGAGGCATGGATTGAAAATAGCTATTTGAAATTATGGCAGGCACTTACTTTATCTAAGACTGTACCAAGTGCTAGAGTTGCTAAATTATTATTAGATGATCTTATTGAAGTTAATAAGGGCTATTGGCCGGAATTAAAGTAGGAGTATGTATGTTTAAGAATTTGTTTAATAAAAATAAGAATAAAGTATTTTATGCTTTTGCTAATGGTGTAAGTGTTGACCTAAGTGAGGTTAATGATGAAGTGTTCTCACAAAAAATGATGGGGGAAGGAGTTGCGATTAAACCAAGTGAAGGAAAAATATATTCACCTTGTGATGGAACGATAGCGGCAGTTATGAAGGAAAGTAAGCATGCTGTTGGAATAAGGACCAAAGATGGAGTAGAATTTCTAATTCACGTGGGAATTGATACTGTAGCTCTAAACGGAGAAGGTTTTGAACTATATTGCGAAGAAGGAAACGCGGTAAAAAAAGGAGATCTTCTTTTAAGATTTGACAGAAAATTTATTAAGGAAAAGGGCTTAGACGATATTACTATGCTGGTAATATCAGAACTTAATAATCATAAAATTGTGGATATTCATATTGATTTGGATATGAAGGTAAATGAGATAATCCTACTAGAGTACAACTAGTTTGTTAAAGATACAATAAATTAAAATGATAAATTATGAAGGTTGATTTAAATGATCTAGAGTATAATATGCGAATATATGCTCTAGATTATTTTTTATTCTCTAAGATTATAGTTGTTAAATAATCCTTTGTATAAATCAATATACTGGCAAGAGAGTCAAGTCTATATACTGGAGTGACTTACGCAAGTGATAATGTTTATATAATATAAAAAACAAAATACGAAAGAAGTCGAGAGATTTTATAATTTTTACGCTATATTTTTACAAAAAATGTAAAACAAGTGTGATATTGTATGTAATGTATAAATCGTAATTACATTATATACATTACGTAGAATGGGGGGATACGATGAAAGATGCTACCATAATGCTCAGAGTTACAACAGAACAGAAGCTAGCTATAAAAAGAATGGCTAGAAAGCAAGGAATGACTATTACAGAATTTATGCTATTTAATATGATGAAATCGATTAGTGAATCTGAATTATCTGAAATAAAGGGAGATATTAATTTGAATTTAGAATCCAAAGAATAGTAAGTTGATCTTGAGTTTTACCTGCTTGTATATAAAGTATAGACAAGCAATACATTGTACAAATACTGTTTAATGGCCTAAGGTACTAGCAGTATGATAGCTATATAAACTACATACAAAGGAATATTAATGGAGAAACATTTCATAAGGATAAATAATTTTTAGGTGAACGGTGGTATAAACGCCATAAAAAGATATTCAAATAGAATGTAAAAGTAAAAAAGGGGGATTAAAAAATGAGAATCAGTGCAGACATAGGCTACAATACAACAAATTTTATTGGACATAACATAGAAGGCTCCTTTTCATCGACAGTAAAAGAAAAGATGCACGAGTTAGAGACGGCTAAATATACTGTTGAGTACAATAATAAAACATATTTAATTGGTAATGATGATGGATTTACCAGCATAGAACATTCAAGAGATAAGGATATTATATTTCATATTTGCCTATATACAGCTATAGCAGCTACAATGAGTTCAACAATAGATAACAATGTAAGGGTTATAACAGGACTTCCTGCTCAATTTTTTGCAGAACAAAAGAATTCTCTGATAAAAGCTCTTGAAAATAGACGAGTCTTTATGAAACTTAATGGAGAAAATAGAAGTTTTACAATTACCAAAGTAATTGTATTTCCTCAGTCGGCAGGATTATTTTTATATGATAAATCATTAGTAGAAAAGGATACGCTAGTAGTAGATATAGGTGGTGGTACACTAGACATAGCATATATGAGCAATGGCCAATTTAAAGAAGGTAGAACGTATCCATTGGGAGTGAATCCGACATATGATGTACTTCTACAAGAGTTAACCAAATATGGAGTCAACTACTCTAATCGTATGAAAGCAGAACAAATAATTGCAGATAAAGCTATATTTGTAGAAGGAAAGGAAATAGACGTAAGCAAGGATATTGATAATGTATTAAGTTTGAGAGCAGGAGAAATAATAAATGCCATAAAACAGGCATTTCCAGAGCAATCGAAATATTCGAGATTTGTTTTCATAGGTGGGGGAGCCTTATTGCTTAAAAATTATTTAAAAGACTATAGAGTATTAGATGATGCACAGATGATTAATGTAAAAACTTATGACATAATAGGTAAGAGTAAGAATGTGTAAAAAGTTAAAAACTACAATTACTTTAGCTCCCCATATTAAGGAATTTGCATCTAAAGAAGCTAAATCTCTGGGTTTAGATTTTTCTGCATATATAACTGTACTAATAGGTGAAAAAATGAGAGGTACTATGATACCTTCAACGATTAAAAAAGTTAGTGATGATAAAATTGATGAGGCAGCTATATCCATAGACGAAAAAGAATCTATAAAAATAGATAGTGAGCAGGAAAATGAGATAGATAGATTGCTTCAGTGGTAAAGAACAGATGAAAATTTTCATCTGTTCTTATGCATCTCATTATTAATAAAAGGATATGAATGTATAGTTGCTGGATTATAGAAATTTATATGAAATCTATGTAATATTTCACAAAAAGTAAAAGAACTAATATAATTAATTGCTATTAGTATGTATAATAGTAATTAAGTAATGATAAAATGAAATTTTCATTGAAATAAATTTTGATTTTATGCTTACTACATGATATAAATTAATTTAAAATATTTACTATAGATATAACTGTTTAAAGGGGGAGGGAGAATATGGAAGTTGTTTTAGAACAGTTTATTCCATCAGATAAGCCTAAGAGAATTAGTAACATACTCCAAAAGATTTCAATTGTTTTTTTTGTAGTTGGATTAATGATTGTTTTTGCATCACCAATAATCGGAATAGCGCTAATAATAGTAGCATTAATATTTTTTGTGGGAAGTTACTTTATGTATATTGATTATGAGTATGAGTTATATAATGGTGATATAACAATAACTAAGGTCTATAATGCAAGTAGAAGAAAGATTGCTCAGAAGATTAGTAGAGATGATGTGAGAAAAGTATACATTACAGAACGGAAAGATGCGCTTAAGAGCGGGGTGGCAGCATATTATAATACTAATATAAATGGACTAAAGATTTATACTTTTGAATTAAACAACAATAAAATAATACAATTAGCCTTAAATGAAGAACTTGAAAAAATAGTTAAGATAATTTATGTTCAAAAAATTACATTTTAAAAATACAGTATAGTTAATAAGTGTATTCCTTAAACTACAAAAAGGAGTACACTTTTTTTATGTTCTAAGAACTAATTGTTTTATATATAAATTTAATTCTTAAAATTAGCAATAATAGTGGGAACAGTACCACATAAGATGAATTATAGTTTTTGAAAATATAAATCATATGAATAGGAAGGCGTAATGGATAATGTATTAGAAACCATGCATTATACATGGGGGAGAAAGGAAATTTATATAATTTATTATTTAGGTAAAAAACGTATTGACACATTATATATGGAACTGGTATCATATGAATATGAAAACGGTTTTCGAGGTTAATTAAATTAGGAGGGGACATTAATGAAGGAACAAATAGTAGCAAAAGAAATTCTAGAAAACATTGGTGGAAAAGAAAATATAAAATCAGTAGAACATTGTGCAACTAGATTAAGACTTATACTTAATGATAAGGAAAAAATAAATGAAAAAGCTATTGAAAACATTGATGGTGTAAAAGGACAATTTTTCTCGGCAGCGCAATACCAAATAATTCTTGGAACAGGATTTGTAAATAAAGTTTATGATGTCATAGTTGGACAAAATTCTGACTTAGTAACTGGAAATAATAAAGAGGAAGCTTATAGCCAAATGACATTAATCCAAAAAATATCTAGAACTTTTGGAGATGTATTTGTACCTATAATACCAGTATTAGTTGCAACAGGTTTGTTTATGGGACTAAGAGGTCTTTTGACAAATCTAGGAGTCCAAATGAATGAGAATTTTATTCTCTTTACTCAAGTATTAACAGATACTGCTTTTGCATTTTTACCAGCATTAGTTGCATGGTCAACAATGAAAAAGTTTGGAGGTACACCAGTAATAGGTATAGTAATAGGATTAATGCTCGTATCACCAAGCTTACCAAATGCTTATGCTGTGGCAGCGGGAACAGCAACTCCAATTAATCTAACTATACTAGGATTAAATATTCCTGTAGTTGGATATCAAGGATCTGTATTGCCAGCATTAGTATTAGGAATTATTGCAGCTAAAACTCAAAAAGCACTTAAGAAAGTAGTTCCAGATGTATTGGATCTAATAGTAACTCCATTTATTACATTATTATTTTCAATGGTACTAGGATTATTAATAGTTGGGCCAATCATGCATAATGCTGAGCAATTAATATTTGGAGCAATCAAAGGATTCATGGGGCTTCCATTTGGATTAGGTGGACTAGTTGTAGGAGGAGTACATCAACTTATAGTTGTTACTGGAGTTCACCATGCATTAAACGCTTTAGAAGTTGAATTACTATCTAGCACAGGAAAAGATGCATTTAATGCAATGATAACTTGTGGTATTGTAGCACAAGGTGCGGCAGCTTTAGCAGTAGCATTCAAAACAAAAGATAAAAAGAAGCGTTCATTATATATTTCATCAGCAATCCCAGCATTTTTAGGTATTACTGAACCAGCAATATTTGGTGTTAACTTGAGATTCATAAAGCCATTTATATTTGGATGTGCAGGAGGAGCAGTTGGAGGGATGCTTTCAGGAATACTTCACCTAGCAGGTACAGGAATGGGAATTACAGCATTACCAGGTATGCTATTATATGTGAACAATCTTGGAAGTTACATTTTAGTTAACGTTGTGGCTATAGCGGTTGCTTTTTGTTTAACATTGTTCTTCTTCAAGCCAGAAGAATAGGAATAATAATAAATATTTAGATGAATTACAGATAGATTTAGTAGGGATAATTTTGCTTGCTAAATCTATCAAGCTATATAAAGCTATATTTTATATATTAATATCCATATAAGTTTATAAGTTATCTTTTCAATAATATGTATTAATGATATATAATAATATTTATATAAAACATATATGGAGGATAATATGGATCGAAAAGTCACAATTCAAGATATTGCTAATATGGTTAATGTTTCAAAGAGTAGTGTTTCTAGATATTTGAATAATGGATATGTGAGCGAAGAAAATGCTAAGAAGATAAAAGAAGCGATTGAAAAGACCGGATTTGAAACTAATTTTTTTGCAAAGAGATTAAAGACTAAAAAAAGTGGATTAGTTGGAATTGTAATTCCTAGAATCGATTCTGTTACAATAGGCAAAGTATTAACTGGTATCAATAAAAAATTAATGGAAAATGATTATCAAGGAATTATTTTGATCAGTGAATTAGATATAGAGAAAGAACTAGCAAACATTAATAGCCTTTATCAGCAAGGGGTTGATGGAATAATCATTAATTCTATGGCTATTACTAAAAAGCATATTCAATTAATTAGTAGGCTTAGTATTCCAACTATATTTACAGGACAAAAAAATGAGTTTACTAATTATATAAAGATAGATGATTATGAAGCAGGAAAAATACTTGGAAGTTATTTTAAATCTAAGGGGCATAAAAATATAGTGTTTTTAGGAGTAAATGAATGGGATATAGCAGTAGGAGTGGATCGTAAAAATGGATTCATTGATGCTGTGAAGAAAGATAATCCAGATTGTAATGTTCAATTTGTTGAAACTGATTTTTCATTTACTAATGCATACAGTAAGGCTAGCCAGATATTAGAATATAAGCCCACAGCAATAGTTTGTGCAACTGATAATATTTGTTTAGGAGTACTTAGATATTTACATGAAAATAATATTAAAGTTCCAGAAGAAATTTCAGTAGCTGGATTTGGAGGATATGATATAGGAAGTGTTTCATACCCTACACTTACAACAGTAGCTTTTGATTATGAATTAATTGGTATAAAAGCAGCTCAAGGAATCCTAGATTTAATAGAGGGAAAAGAGTTAGAAGAGAATAAGGATACTTCCTTGAAGCTAATAGAAAGAGAAAGTGTGGGTGGGATTAATTAAATTAATAGGAGAAGAGGAAAGATGCCAAACCCAAAATCATACCAGGAAATAAACCAAAAATTAAATAATTATTACAGTAATAAAGAAATGAGTATATGGCGAAACAACTTTCACATTGAGATGCCATTTGGTTTGATCAATGACCCAAATGGATTAAGTTATTATGACAATAAGTTTCATATATTCTATCAATGGAATCCATTTGGATGTGAGCATAAAACAAAGCACTGGGGATTAGTAACAACAACCAACTTCATTAACTTTACTAAGCCCCAAATGGCGTTAAAACCTCAAGATTGGTTCGATAGAAATGGATGCTATTCAGGTTGTGGAGTGGTTAAAGATAATGAGTTAAAGTTATACTACACAGGAAACGTAAAAGGTCCAAATGGAGAAAGAGAGTCATATCAGTGCTTAGCCATTTATCATAAAGATGGAATAATAGAGAAACATGGAGTAATTATAGATAAACAGCCAAATGGATATACAGCTCACTTTAGAGATCCATATGTATTTATAGAAGATGACACTTATTACATGATATTAGGTGTTCAAAGTGAAGACTTAAAAGGAAGAGCTTTAATTTATGAATCAATAGATTCAGTTAAATGGAACTTGCTTGGTGAGTTAAAAACCGATATGAAGGACTTTGGATACATGTGGGAATGTCCCAATATAATGAGGATAAGTAAAGGCAAACATGCATTTATATTTTCACCACAAGGTTTAGAAAAAGAAGAATTGAAAAATCAAAATTTATATCAGTCAGGGTATGTAATTGGTGAGCTAGATATAGAGAGCGTTGAGTTGAAAAATCATAGTAGATTTAAAGAATTAGATATGGGATTTGATTTTTATGCTCCACAAATATTTAAGCATAATGGTGAAAATATAATGATTGGATGGATCGGAATGCCAGATAGGGACTCTGAATACCCGACATATGAGCATGGATGGATGTATTCATTAACTATGCCTAGAGTTTTAGAGTATAAGAATAATGTCCTTTATCAAAAGCCCATTAATGAAATGAGAAATTTAAGAGAAAATGAATTAATAAATATTAAAGGGCTAACTTTGAATAACTACAATTTAGCTTTAGAGTCTCGTTCAGTAGAAATAATGATAAGTATAGAAGTTGAGGATATTGAATCTACAGAAGTTAAATTTAAATTTAATGACGAATATATTCTGATAACATATGATAATAAAAGACAACTATGTACAGTTGATAGAAGTAATATGAATATTGGCGGAAAAGGCATAAGAAAATTCAAATTAAATTCTTCAAAAGAACTAAAAATGAATGTATTCATTGACAATTCTGTGATGGAAATATATTATCAATATGGATTAGAAGTAACAACATTAACATATTATCCTAAGAGTGAAGGATTAGAACTTCAAATAAGAAATGATAGCAAAATTACAATTAATGAGCTAAATATGTGGAACTTAAGGAGTGTGAAGTATGAATAATAATGTTTTTTGCATTGGGGAACTTTTAATTGATATGGTTTGTGTAGATAATAAAGGTTTAAAAAATGGAGAGAAATTTGAGAAAAAAGCAGGTGGAGCACCAGCAAATGTAGCGGCGAGTATTTGTAAATTAGAAGGTAATGCTTATTTTTTAGGACAAGTAGGTAATGATTTTTTTGGTAAGCATTTAGTTGAGCTGCTAAAAAGCTTGAATATAAATACTGATATGACTGTAGAAAGAGGAAGTACAACAATTGCATTAGTTGGAATTGATGCAAATGGTGAACGTAACTTTGACTTCCTAAGAGGTAGTGATGGGGAATATTCGTTTGATAATATAGATTTATCAAAGATAAGTAATTCAGATATAATTCATTTTGGGTCTGCAACGGGATTTTTAGATGGAGAGTTAAAAAAGACATATTTTAAACTATTAGAATATGCGAAATCTAATAACATATATGTATCATTTGATCCTAATTACCGCGATGCACTAATCACTCAAGACAAGTTAGAGTTGTTTGTTGAGGATTGTGTTAAATTCTTGAGATACAGTAACTTTACGAAACTAAGTGATGAAGAATTATATTTAATAACAAAAGAAAAAGATATAGAAAGCGCTGTTAACAAGTTACATGAAATTGGAGTTAAGGTTGTAACGGTTACTTTAGGGTCTAAGGGCACATACTTAAGTGTTAATGGAAAGAATGAAGTAATACCATCTATAAAAATTAAGCAAGTAGATTCCACTGGTGCGGGAGATGCATTTGTTGGAGCAGTATTAAGGCAGGTATCCGATATTGATGACAAAGAGAGTATAAGTTTTGATAGATGGAAAGAGATAGTTTCATTTGCAAATAAGGTAGGTGCAATAACATGCACCAACTACGGGGCTATAGCCTCAATGCCGACACTAAACGAATTAAATTAAGCCGAGTTAGATGAATTCATATATAGGAGGGAGATATTTTAAATATATCCCTTCTATATTTTTGGATTTTTATTTGATTATTGAATATAAGTTAATAATAATGAGTATGAAACTTATGATTTTATATTTTTATTATATGGTAGAATATTGAGAAAGGAACATATATAATATTAAAAATATTTAGTCAAGAAAATTCATGATGGGAGCATTACAAATGGTTGATTTTCTAAAAATTGCAAAAGAAGAAGCTAAGATGGCAATGAAAAAAGGGGAGATTCCAGTAGGAGCAGTGATTGTATTGGATGATAAAATAATAGGAAGAGCTCATAATTTAAAAGAAACCTTAAATGATAGTACTGCTCATGCTGAGATTTTAGCTATTAAAGAAGCTTCGAAATTTATTGGAGATTGGAGATTAAATAGAGCTGAAATGTATGTTACATTAGAACCTTGTCCCATGTGTGCAGGGGCGATAATTCAGAGTAGAATATCTAAAGTATATATAGGAACATTTAATAAAGATATGGGTGCTTGTGGTTCGGTAATTGATGTTACAGATAATAAATGGTTAAATTCTTTTGTAAGTACCAAATGGCTATATGATAAAGAATGTTCTGATATCATGTTTGAGTTTTTTTGCCAGAGAAGAAATAAGTATAAATAAATTATAAAAAATATATATAGTTAAGAATGGAATTAATTTTAAATTTTATTGCAATATAGAAATAAACTATGCACTTTAAATCTTAAAAGTATTAGATTTAAGGTGCTTTTCTTATTTAAAGAGATTAGTAAAGATATAGGTAGTTAGTGAGAGCCAATTGGAAATATGGGGAATAAAATCACATTTTTAGAATATTATGAAGTTGAGATATAAAAATAAATATGATATAGTAATAGCAACTGGTCAGACCACTATACCAATGATTTTTAAACAAGAGGTGATTTTTAGTTGAAGTATTTAAAGCAGTTAATGATTATTCTAGTATCATATTTTTTAGGAACAATAGTACAAGTAGTTTTTAAATTACCTATACCAGGCACAGTTTTAGGTCTCATTTTTCTTTTCTTAGCGTTATATTTTGGAATTGTTAAAGTTGAGATGATTGAAGATATATGTGAGGTATTAATAACTCATATGTCATTCTTATTTATCCCAGCAGGGGTAGGGTTAGTGACATCATTTCAAGCAATTAAAGGCAAGATTATACCTTTCTCCACTATAATTGTTATTTCTACATTTGTAGTTTGGATTGTGACTGCCTACGTTGTTAAATTTTTAAGGAAGGTGACTTCAAAATGAATGATATGATAAATTCACCTGTTTTTGGAGTCTTAATATCTATTATTGCTTATGAAATAGGTCTTTTAATAAAACAAAAACTTAAGCTTTCAATATTTAATCCATTACTTATAGCAATAGTAATTCTAATTACATTTTTATTAAAATTTAATATTAAGTATGATGATTATAATAGCGGGGGACAAATAATTTCTTTCTTTTTGGCTCCAGCAACTATTGCATTAGCATTACCATTATATAAAAAGTTTTCTTTGTTTAAAGAAAATGCTCTGCCTATTTTATCAGGTATTTTATTTGGAGCTGTATCTGGGATGATATCTGTAATTCTGCTTTCGAAGGCATTTAATCTTTCAAGCGAGCTTACAAAATCATTAATTCCTAAATCCATAACAACTCCTATAGGAATGGCGCTATCTAAACAGTTAGGGGGGCTTCCTTCTGTAGCTGTTGTTGCCATTATAATTACTGGAATATTGGGCTCTATCATTGGACCATTTCTATATAAAATATTAAGGATAAATGATAAAGTAGCAATGGGAATTGCCATGGGAAGTTCATCACATGCTGTTGGGACAGCAAAAGCTATGGAAATAGGTGAAATTGAAGGCGCTATGAGTAGTTTAACTATTGCAATTTCTGGGATTGTGACTGTACTGATAGCACCTGTATTATGGAGTTTATTTTCAGTATTTTTAAATTAGTTAGGGGGATTATCTTTGAATGGAGATAAAAATAACTACAAAAAGGGAGAGAGTCCAATTAATAAGTTATTTAGTTCTATTGATAATTTATTAATTGAAGAGAGAGAACAGAGGCTAAAAGTAAAGTTAGGAAAAGAGATAAAAAATAGCATATTCACAGATGAAATTATAATGAAGCTTAATGAAAATGACTTCTCTGGTTTAATTGATGAGGAAGATAATAATATGGCGATGCTTTTTTCAAGTATATTTCCAGTATTTATAAAAAGTAGAGATGTTGTTTTTAGACTGTATAAGCATAAAATAGAAGTTAATTTATCTGATGAAATGAGCGATAGATATATTTATATCTTTTCTGATGGGAGGTTGACCTCTGGATTATTTCAATGTTTTAAACTAAGTGATGATGAATATGTATATGGAATAAAGAGAATAATTGATAGTATTCCTCTTTTTAAAATTGCTATTATGAACACATTGGATAGCTTTAGAAAAAATATTAGTATACATAATCATAAAATAGAGAATTCAAAAAATAAAGAACTGTTAGCAGAAAAAAATTACAACGAATTACTTAACTACTTATCAAAAGCAAACATATAAAGTTTTGAGAGGATGATATCGATGTTAAGTCCTGTGAAGAGTACAAAAATATATGAAATAGTAATAGAGCAAATAAAAGAAATTGTTAAAAGAGGAGAACTAAAGAGTGGAGATAAGTTACCATCTGAGAGAGATTTATGTGAGAAGCTTGAGGTTAGCAGGGCATCTGTTAGAGAAGCACTAAAATCTTTACAAATGCTTGGACTTATAGAATCTAAGCACGGGGAAGGGAATTTTATCAATGAAAATTTTGAAAATAGTCTGCTTGAACCTTTATCTATTGTATTCTTACTTCTAGGAAGCAAAAGTGAGGATGTTCTTGAGCTTAGAAAAATAATTGAACCAGAAACAGCAGCTATCGCTGCTAAAAATATAACTGATGAACAACTTATAGAATTGAAGGAAATAATGGACGAATTAAATAATAATTCAGATATTGAAGCCTGTGCTATATTAGACAAAAAATTTCATTATAAAATAGCGCAAGCTACTGGCAATCACTTAATTTCAACTATAATGTTTTCTATATCTTCTTTGGTTGAAAAATATATTGAAAATTCAAAAGTTCATACTATTAATAAAATACCTGTAAAAAATCATCATGAAGAAATATGGAGAGCTTTAAAAGATCATGATTCTAATGCAGCTTCAATTGCGGCACAAAAACACTTGGAATTAAATCATATTGTTTAGAATCTATTTAGAAATTTAATTTGCATATTTCTGTTTAAAGTTCTATATTTAATAATTAATTTTAAATAGGGAGATGATTATCATGATTATTGATAAAATATTTTACAAAACATTATTTAAGAATTTATTTTCAGATACTTTTGAATTAAAACTTTGGGATGGAAGTTCAGAAATTTATGGGGAAGGGAATCCAGAATTCAGAATAATATTTAATGAGCCTATTCCTAAAGCCGATATTATAAAGGACCCTTCATTAACATTTGGTGAAGCTTATATGACTAAAAAAATAGATATTGAAGGAAGCATTCAAAAGGTTATAGAATCTTTATATAATAATCAGGAAAGTTTTTTGAGTAATAGTGACAAATATGCAAATTTACTAAGGATGGCTACAAATAGTATCAAAAATAGCAAGAAAAATATTGAGTTCCACTACGATATTGGAAATGATTTTTATAAATTATGGTTAGATGATACTATGACATATTCATGTGGATACTTCAAATCAAAAAGTGATTCATTAACTCGAGCACAAAAGAATAAAGTAGAGCATATTCTTAAAAAGTTAAACTTAAAAGAAGGAGAAACACTACTTGATATAGGTTGTGGTTGGGGTGAACTGATAATATCTGCGGCAAAAAAATATAAGGTAAAAGCGATGGGCATAACTTTAAGTTCTGAACAATTAGCAAAAGTTAAAGAAAGAATAAAAAATGAAGGATTAGAGGATCTTCTTGAAGTTGAACTTGTAGATTACAGGGAACTAAAAAATAGAACATTTGATAAAATAGTTAGTGTGGGAATGTTAGAACATGTAGGGCAAGATCATCTTGCAGAGTATTTTTCAAATGTCAATAACTTATTAAATGATAAAGGTGTATCTTTACTCCACTGCATAACATCAACAGAGGTTGGAGGAAATAATACATGGATTGATAAATATATATTTCCAGGTGGATATGTTCCAGCAGTTAGAGAGCTAATCAATTGTATGTCGGATGAAAAGTTCACTTTAATCGATGCAGAAAACTTAAGACTTCATTATGGAAGAACTTTGGAGCATTGGGCAAAGAACTTTGAGAATGCATTGCCGGAGATAAGGAAGACTAAGGATGAAACATTTATAAGAATGTGGAGATTGTATTTAAATGCTTGTGCGGCATCTTTTAACTCCGGAAATATAAGTATTCATCAATTCGTATTCAATAAAGGAGTAAACAACGATTTACCATGGACTAGAGAGTATATGTATAAATAAGTTTAGATAAGCACTTTAAGAGATAAATTTGTGGTATTACTATCTATTTCATTATAGAAATGATAGTCAATTAAATTTAGAAGTAATTTATAGTAGGCAAAAGTACTTAAATTTTAAGTATTTCTGCCTATTATTTGCATTAATTACGAAGATGGAAGGATGATGGTTTATATTGAACATGAATAAATAGATTCTATTGTATTAAATGATAGGATTTCTATATATAAAATATTCAGTTGAATCGATAACAATTATATGATATTATAATAAAGCATTAAATACTATATGGAGAGATGTCCGAGTGGTCGAAGGAGCACGCCTGGAAAGCGTGTATAGGGGCAACTCTATCAGGGGTTCAAATCCCCTTCTCTCCGCCAATTAGATAGCTCTTACCCCTAGTAAAATCAATGGGTTAAGAGCTATTTTTATTTTAATTTAGGTGATTACCTCTGATTACCTTTTAGAAACTAAGAGCTTTTTCTATTTGGGATTCTTGAGTTTTTCGAGTCTTATTAGAGAAGTAATAAAAAGCCCTTGTAGTTGATATATCGGAGTGGCCCATTTGCTGAGCAATAATACTCTCAGCTACTCCCTCATCTATAAGCGTCGTTCCATAAGTCCTTCTTATTTTGTGCATCGACTTTTGAGTAATGTTCAGAGCCTTACACATATGAGATATACCATTGTTGTAATTATAGTATTTTAATCTAATGCCATTCGCCTCAAATAAAAATTCACCGGTTGGATTAAGTTTCTTAACCATTTCAATCGTCTCTAAGGCGTTGTCAGTTATTATGACATATCTGTTACCGCAGTCAGTTTTAGGATACGCCTTGATTTCAGGGATGGTTTTTTGAGTAACCTCGTCCTTATATTTAATTTCTTGCCTCCGTACGTGTATGGCCTTGCCAACGATATCTGTTGGTTTTAAGGCTGCTAATTCACCACAGCGTAAACCTGTTTGAAAAGCGAGCAGTAGTCCTAGATTTACAATTGTTGGATTGCTTTTTAGGTACTCAACAGCCTTCGGTATCTCATCTTCCAGATAAATCTGGTCTTCCTTATTCCTTATGACTTTTGCAAAAATGGTTTTAGGCAATGCTAAATCTTGTATAAAAGTCGAAATGCTAATTGTTGTATACTTCTTTTGCTTGGCAAACTTGAATATTCCAAGCACAAGTGTACGGAAGTTTGAGTAAGCCTTGTGAGTAAGCTTATGACCTATAATGGTTTGGCGAATAAATAAAACCAAGTCATCCTCGGTTACACTTGCAATTTTTCTACTAGCAATTTCCTTATCAGCAAAGAAGCGTTTGTAGTCATTAGAGTACCTATCAAAAGTACCTCGACTTATTTCTTTATCTTCAATTTTTTGGTTTATCCAGTCATAGTAGACACTACCAATTGTAGGCTCTTCTTTTTGTGATTTATAATAGTCTACAATAGCATCTTGTAGCTTAGCTTCTGTAGTTCGCTTAACCTGCTTTCTACCTTCTTTTTCGGGTAAATATGTGTACCATTTGCCATTTGAACCTTGCCATACATTATATGTGTGAAGTGCTAAATAATTTTCACGTTCTTTTTTATCCATATCTTGTTGTACGCTATACCAGTCAATATTAACATTGGCTTTTAGGTACTGCAACATTTTATCGCTATTTTGCATAATAAAACACTCCTTAAATCTTTTAAAAATTAAGTAGTGTTTGGAACAGCCTGATTTTGTGGCTAATAAAACATAAGAAATTTTACTGTCATAGCATCGGCTTATATAAATAGGAAGTGATAGATGGTCTTATTTGTGTATTAAATTTTATCAAGCTCTATACCCTGAGGGCATAACCTATTAAGCAATTCCTGTTTAACTTTAAGCACTTCCCTAGCTATGTTGCGTACGTTGTATGCTTCTAGTAGCGCTAGCTCGGCTTCTATACAATCTAAATCAGTTAAGCGAGCAGCATCCCATAAGTTGTATAGCTTAGAAATCTCAAAGTGTTCTTTGTCAGCAAGTAATCTGCACAAAACAATATCCGAAGCTTCGTTACAAACCCTTACAGCCTCTCGTATAGACTTCTCAGCTTTCTTTACTGCTTGCTTTGCTGCTTCTACTTCACAATTTAGACAAGTCTTGTGTACCTGTTTGCTAAGGTCATTTTTTACTGCCATCATAGCTGTATGTGCTACCTCATAAGCCATAGTGTCGTTCTGTTCACCGGCCTTAAGTGCGTCTATGCCTTGCATCACCTCAATCAGCTGATTGTAAGCATCTCTTACTCTAAAACATACCTTTCCTGTCCCCATACAGACTGTCATTTCTTTTACTTTTTTCATAGTCATTACCTCCTAAAATTTTTGTTTGATTTTACTCTATTTTCTGAACATCCTAAGCAATGAGTGGCAAATAAAACAAATATTTATTATCGGCCTACTGGCTTATGGTGTAATCCTTGATATTACTGTATAATCTGACTATACGATTTTATGGAGGGTAAAAATGAAGCAACCTGTGAAGATTTCAGCGTCTAAGAAGAGGAAATTAATAGAAACACAAATTAAATTAGAACCTTCTTTATCATCTAGGTCTATAGGTAGACAACTCGGTGTTAGTCACGTCACAGTAGAAAAAGTACGTCAAGAACTAATAAAAACCGGATAATTAACCATCGTGGACACACCTCCTGAGTATCTATCCCACCCATACCTGAAACAGCACCCTGAGATACTCAACAAACTTGATGCAAGAGGTCTAAGAGCATTAAAAGCACCTGGTGTTTTAGACTTGATGCAAGAGCGACAGTCACTCAGCTCCCGTAGTTGTCAAGCTATCCTTAATCGGCAAATAAAAGCTGCACGACGAAAAAACACCTCAGGTGCTGTTCCTGAGGTGGATATAAGATGTTTGGATTTAATTAATGATGATATGGACTGGGTTGCCGATAGCAGCGTGGACCTAATCCTTACTGATTTACCTTACTCGTCGGCCTACCTTAATGTTTATAAAGCGTTGAGCCACCTCGCTGGACGGGTACTTAAAAAAGACGGAATAGCAAGTCTTGTTTGCATGACTGGATATGCTGCACTTCCTCAAGTTTTAGATGCACTGAGGGAAGATACACGGTTACGCTATAACTGGACTATAACAACCGTGTTTCCAAGGCGTTCTGCTAATTTAAGCTGGATTGGTGTAAGTAGCTTCGCAAAACCTGTTATACATATGACTTGTGGCACTAGCTATAAAGGCGAGATTTATAGTGATTTGATTACTGCTGAACCTGCCAATAAAGCCCGTGAAATCGAATGGGAACAACCTTTAGATGTGTTTGACGAGTTGGCTAAAAGGTTCATACAACACGGTGATAGTGTTGTTCTTGACCCTTGCTGCGGAACTTCGACAAGTCTACTTAGTGCGTTGCGTACTAACTGTTGTGCTAAAGTCATTGGAACTGATATTAGTGAGGATTGTGTTAAAATTAGCAAGAAAAGAATTATGAACTACCTTGATAATACTGAGGATATAAGCAAGTAAAACCTACAAGCGTTATAACTCTAAATAAAAAACATGTACGCCTAGGAAATTATGACTCTAGGTTTGTTAAATTTTTATGCTTTATACGCTCTGTAATCACTCTTGTGGAGTTTTGTAGTATGTATTGGTGTATTTGTATTGGTAAGAGGGTAAAGTGGCTTAGAGGCGATTATATGAGGTGTGACTGATAAAACCTTCAAGGATTATGAAGGTTTTAGACACATAATATTCGAGGTTTAAACCCTATAAACCGGCCTATAAATGGATTTATTAATTATGGATTATGAAGTACGATTTATGTATTATAATCTATGAATTATATACAAATAAAAATAACAAGTATGAGTGAAATTATACTTCACTATGCTAGTGTTCCTTCATAATCCTTTCGTATTTAAATAATAATAATGATTTAAAGACGAAAGTCCCCTAATTTAAGCAGATAAAACAGGCAAGAAGTGTTGATACAACTGGTTTTTTGAGGTGTAAATATTGATTGTCGGCCCCCCAGTTTTTATAACATAAAGATTATTATAAAGCATTGCACCTTTAAAGGAATATACTTTTAAAACCCTTAAATATCCGAATCTTTGTCGTTCTGTTCTTGATAAATGGTATGTAATATTTGTTCATCGGCCTCAGGGAGTGTCGTTATCACGGTATAAAACCCATTTAAGCAGTAGAAGTACCCACAGATGCGTATGTAACTCGTTCATCTACTCCTTTATAAACTGTGATTTGAGGTAGTAAAACTCGCACGCCCTGTGCTGACTTCCTTTCTCACCTTAAGGTTACCCACATACAGATTATGATTTATATACTAATATTAGCAGGGCCTGATTTTCTCTGAGATACATATAAAAAATATTATTAACCCCACCAAATATGGGGTTGTGCAGTAAATGCAGATATAATATTGGGTATTAACGGCCCCAAATTTACTAAAGTAAATTATGAGTAAAAAATATAAAAATGAATGTATTTTTATATAAAAATACAATATGTCGTTGGGCCTCAATTATATACAAATAAAACAGGCAAGAAGTGTTGGTATGACTGGATTTATCGGGTATAAAGATTGCTTGATGACTCCGCAGTTTTTAATCATTATAGAGTGTTTTACATAAGGTAACCTTGTACTACAAGAGTGCAGGGTTATTTAAAGCTTGTGTTGCTTTTAATCCTCGCTATGAAAATTGCATCCCTTGTAGCTTCGTCTATGCTATAGTCAATAGTTATGGTGTTTAACAGTAGTTCTAATATATAATCAGGCGATATTCTTACTAAATTTTTCTAATCGGAAAGTGTACGTCCCGGAATTTTGTATTTTTCCGTCAGCTCTTTTTGTTTCAACCCTAGCTTTATGCGTAAAGCTCTTAATGTCGCTCCTGTAGCTATTATAATCACTCCTTTTTACATACAGCGTGTTCGTACTAATTCATATTTTTATCCAAATAAAAGAATAAGGAAGTACACCAACTGCACTTCCTATTTAATATGCTATTTTTAGAGCCTTCAAGCGTCTTTGAATCTTCTTTTAGTATATTTATATACCTGACATTTTAAAGAGCTTGAAACCACCTTTATAAAAAATTAGATTGTGGGTGCTAAAGGTTTTATTTTGCCTTTGGCATTAATTTCGCAGTATGCAATACATATATAATGACTTAGGTGGTACACACCTTTAGCCTTAAGTGCCTCATAGTATTGTGGATAGTATTTGCTTGGGTCAACGCCCCAAAAATCAAAGTATTCTTTCATAAATTCACTATTCCATAAATCCTCTGGAGTTTCGTATTCGTCGTATATTGTGCCTAAAATAGATGTTTTTCTGTCATCGTAGGCACATATAATGCGACATGCAGGTGGTCTGCTCATATCTGCTACCGTTTCTGATGCGATAGGTGCATATGGTGCTACTATTACTGCTATATCGGTATGCTTGTCTCGCCACCTATACATAGTTTCTGTGTGGATGCCGATTATACGGGCAATCTTACCTAGTGAATTACCTTCTGCTAGCCATTCTTCTAGCTGTTGCAATCCAGCTGTTGTTCGTAATACCAAGAGTTTTTCGTCTGTCGATAGGTTCTGTAAGTTCATTGTGTACACCTCCAAATAAAGCTTATTTAGTGAAGCTTGCTGATTTAACGACGTTTCTCGGCTTATAGCCAAAGTTTACATCTCGCTCCGCTTCGGCCTCCCAAGGGTCTGACGGTTTAAATAAGCTTCCTAGATAACTGGTGTTCTGCGTTTCTGGTTCTTTTGTATCAATCATATCACCCATATCACACCCTTTAAGGTGGCTATAAGCCTCATTGTGTAAGACAGTCTGTACTAACTCCTCATTAAATAAAAGCTTACCTGAGTTAGCATTAGCACGAGTATACGGTAGCGTTCCTGCCGCTACACGCCTCCTAATAGTAGTTACCCCTAAACCTGTTATTTTCGATAATTCTGCGATTGTGAGTAGCTTACTCATATTTTTATCCTCCTTTAATCTAAATTAATCTATGTTAATCTACGAGTCAGGCCTAATTCAATCTTAATTAATCTAAAGTAATTTTTCTTAATCTAAATTTTTCTAAGCTAGTCTAAAAATGTATACTTTCATAGCATACCAAAAATAAGGTGAAAATAAGTCTATAAATATATACATAGAACTTTATGTAATAGTCTACGATAAGTGTTGACTTTTATAGACTGAATATGCTAAGCTAAAGCCAATAAAAACCGCAAGGAAAGGAATGAATAATATGGCTATATACGGTTATCACAGAACTTCAACACAAGAACAACACCTCGACAGGGGCGTTAAGGCTATCGAGGACTACTGTCAGGCAAATAACATTACTATTGATGTAATGTTTACAGACCAATGCACAGGTAAAAACTTCAATCGTCCAGACTATCAAGCTCTCAAAAGAGTAGCGAAATCAGGCAGTTGTATTATAATCAGTGAGGTTGACCGTCTTGGGCGTAATAAAGAAGATACGCTCAAGGAGTTACGTCATTTTAAAGATGCTGGTGTACGAGTTATGATACTTGAGATACCCACAACCTTAATAGATTATGGTAAGCTGGATAATTCAATGGCTTCTATGTTAATGGAAACCATCAATAATATGCTTATAGAAATGTATGCAGTCATCGCACACGCAGAGATGCTCAAGCGTGAAACACGACAAAAACAGGGCATACAGGCGATGAAAGACCGCAAAGAATGGGATAAATACGGACGACCAGTCGCTATGGACTACAAGAAATTTAAAGATGAATATGCAAAAGTAGTCAATGGCCAGATAAAACCCTTCGAGTTGATGAAACAGTTGAATATGAAGAAATCCACCTACTATAAGTATGCTAAACGCTTTAAAGAGGAGGTGTAGTGCGTATGAGTGACCTATATTGTTTGAAGTGTAGGAAGTATCATCATCGTAATTCCAATAAATGCAACATATTAAGCTTAGTACCTGTTACTAGACACTGTCGCAACCTCGCTGACAGACTATTTGAAATAGGTATTGAATTACTCGGAGTGGCTCATTTTACACAATTAGTGAACGGCTCAAAGAATAAGTACATTATAAACATACACATAGAGCTACGGCATAGCTATCAAATAGAGATACTGGGTAGGTTGCCGATAAAATGGAGATTGTATAAGGAAACCACCAGTGATGACCACACTCCTTTAGTAGTACCTGTCTTAGCTTACTACGAAACCTACTGCTGTGACGGCGTTAAGAGTGTTGATGATAGGGTACAAGAAGTGGTAGACGAGTTTGTCCAATATTTGAACAATACTTACGATGCAGATGCTATACAAAGTGTAACTATGCTTATGTATGATTAAAGGAGGTAGCTATTTATGAAATATGTGCAACTCTGTCCTATGTGTGCAACACCTTGCACTAATAGGTTTGAGGACAAATGCTCGGGTTGTGGTAGTTATAGTGACCCAATATTCGTTTGGAGCAGTCTGACTACGGTAGTAAAGATGCTGATAAAGAGAGGTGTTGCTGTCAAAGATACTGATATTAAGTATTGTACTACACATAAAACCAAAGTTACTATTTATATTACGGGGTCTGTGCCTCAGTACCTCTTGGGTGAGTTGCCTTGTGAATGGCAGTTACAATGCTTGAGCAATGAGGTATGGTATCTAAGATGCAATGAGCTACACCCTGATAAAAGGATTCAAGAGTTGGAGCAATGGCTAGAGGACAAAAATTAAGCATCTTAATTGCACCACAGTATAATCGGCCCAATAACTTGTATATATTAAGGAAGAAACTCAAATAAAACCTAACATATTTAAAGCTATAACCCCAGTTAATCCAAGGGTTATAGCTATTTTACTGTGTACACACCGCTTATTATAATATTCACCGCTTTAATGACTTAGATGAATTATAGAAATACTTCTAAAGACTGATAAAACCTTAGTTGAAGTATCTATCAAGTAATCCCTTAAATGCTTTTCCGTGTCTTATATCAACAACCATTATCTGAAAATATGTGATTAAATAATTCCAGCATTTTTAAGAAATTCTATTTTCTTTTCATATGTATTACAAGTATATGGAATTTCAAATAAAGATATATTATGTGACTTGGCATAAACACGTTTTAATTCATCATTCTTTACTTGATGGCTATACTGTGAAGCACCACCGAACTCAGCTACAGGCTTATAATGCTGTTCACCTTGACATTCAATAAGGCATTTAACACTATTGTCTGAATTGAGAATAGCAAAGTCATATCTTAATAGCTTCTTATTGTTTACACCATATAAGTCTTTAAATGAAACTTCAACTCTGTGTGCTATATTGTGTTCTCTCAATATTTTAATAGTTCGCCATTGAAATGATGAAATACTATGACAATTACAATAAGCTTTGCTATAGTATCCCAAACTAGCCATATAGCCATAGCTGTCAGACCTTATCTCAAAATCTGATGATTTAAATTGATATTCTTTACCACACAGATAGCAACGACATTTATATAACTTAAATACTATAAATTTGCCTGCTCCTTTTTTTCTTTTATCACCTATGCTAAGTGCTCCTTCATAATTTTCATCAATACATTCCAATACTTCTAATGATTCGTGTGTTGAGTTTAAGTAGCTAATATCATAACTTTTATCTTTTACTCTACGGTATGAAGCTAGCCTTTTTCTTTCACGTTCTTTCTTTAACTCACAATCTTCTCCACACTCTCTCCAACGTTTCCTGAATAACTCAGCCTCGTTTAGATATTTTATTTTTCCACACTTGCATCTGCACTTGTAATTTTTTGAGTCCTTATATCTCTGAATCCATCTGTCGAAATCGCCTGTAGAATCAAAATTGTTTGATGTGCTTTTTTCTCCATTGATAAATTTTTGTTTACTCTGCTCTAAACTCAATATTCTTCCAGCTGCCACTTCTTTTAGGTATGCTTCAAATCCTTCAACTACAGTATAGCATCCATTTTTTGTTCCTATTGAGACTGTGTTTTTCATATAACTTCAAGCCTCCTCCATTTATAATTTACTATGTATTACAGATTAAAAGTGCTTAAATGCACCCATTTTCTTTTAAAATTGCAACGATATGCTTACTAGGCTTAGGTACTCTTTATAGTATATACCCCAAGTGTTTACTACTAGAAACAATCCCTTTTTTTGCATGAGTTAAGACTATATTATTTAGCTTTCTTATTAGTTCAGTATTTGCCATACGAAAATTTACTTTGTTTAGACTATTACTTTCACCTTTCATTAGCAATAAGATATATTGTGGTGTTAAAGGGCAGATGATTGAATTTATATTTGTTGCCTCCATTCTTGATACATGCTCAAAAGCTGGTTTATCTGATGTGATAAACTCCCCTTGTCCTTCCCAGCATTTATATAACATCAGCTGAAATGAACTTTGTGCTGACTCAATCAATGTATGAAAATACCCACTCTGTACACCAAATAATCCTTTATATATCTCTACTAGCCATAAAGCATCCATTTGATTTTGTATAAAATCTTGTCTTGCTTTCTGACCTACTTTGTCCATTGCTTCTGGTAGGCAATCTAAGACCAAATCCTTTATCCGAGGTAAAATACCTAAATAATCAAACTCTGGATTTCTACAAATTAAAAATATTACCATCTTTACAATCTCTATTACAGTACCTTCATTTATCTTTCTTATTTCATCTACGCCATTTAAAGGTACTGTATGTTCCATTTCATAAATAAAAGTTTCTAGGTTCTGCTGCCATTTCTTTTCAACAACATCATCTAATGTATGCTCAATTACATAGCTGCTTATCCCCTTTATGTCATTCAGGATTGCACCTTTTCTAGCTAAGTTAAAAGGATACTTCTTGTATTTTAACTCCCACCTATCCAATTCAAAGAAATGTTCGGCTAAATCCTTTCTAGTTTTTAACTTTTTACCATCACAGAAAGCATTTACTTGCCTTGCTTCTAACAGTTTATCTACTTGCTTTATATAGTCCTTTTCTATTACAGGACATGATTTTATAATGAATGATAAGTCATAATTGATGTTATATAACCTCGATTCACATAGTATTGAAGCCTTGTTTTTACCATCTCCAAGTGCTAATTCCGGTTTCTCAAAGTAGTAAATACCCTGAAAAGGTTTATCCGGCTCTTTAAGACTCTCTACTTGCGTCTCCCAATTTTTAAGATACACCCTTGGTACGAAATGTTGCCATTTTACTGTCATAGATGTCACCTCATATCTATATTTATATTATTAAATCAGTATTTTGTATCATCACACAAGTTATATTTTCTACATTCTCAACGAAATTTCCTCTATGATTAAATATAGAATAGCAGTTTTATATTTACAGGCATAGTTAAACTTGAATGAGTACACAGAACTAAAGACCCTCTGATAAAACTTCTGAGGGGCATATTCTGAGTTGTATTATGTACTAAAAATCCAGTAAAATCAATGTGTGCAGTAACTAGATTGCCACCAGTGGTAGTTCTTTTAATATTTTTAATGATTATAGCAAAAAAGGATGATATTGATATCATCCCTCTCGTAATTATTCGCTTTGTTCAGCCCCGTAGCATTGGTTAAGGTTGAATCAGATGTTTTGTTTGGCTTCTTGAATTTAATTGAAACAAACGGTAATCTTATGTCAATACCATCAAACCATTTAACAAGTGCTTTCATAGGCACCGCCCCCTTTTTCACCAAATTTACTACGGACGCTTTCACGCTAAGCCTACTCGCTTCGGGGAACGAAGCTGAACAAAACGAACAATGCCTTGTTTTAAATTATCACACTGAAATTAATTAGTCAAGTTATGCAAAAGATAATATAAGATGCTATGTATTGAGGACATTAAGATAATTTGGATGCAGTAACTTGATTTCCACCAAGACAAGTAGTCAACTGTACCATTTAGGAGTTGCAAATAGACAAAAAATAGGCTTATCTTTTGCTTTTGCAAAGGCTTCATCATTCTACCCATACCAATTAATAGGGTTATAAGCGTGTTAAAGTAGATATGGACCTTTTCATTTATGAGTCTAATGGCTACTTTATCAGTATTAAGAACGACATCACTTACTTTCAAATTAAATTTGATTTATTATAACAAAGTTTTCGAAAAATAAAAAAACCTCACAGAAATAAGTGAGGTTTAGGATTTAAAATTTATTTGCTTTCAATATTTAGAAAATGCTTATAATATACTTGTCCATTGCTTACAACCTCCGGTGGATTGAACTAGCTTTTCCGGGTGGTTAGTGCCGCCATTGTAGCAAACCGCTCGTTATCTGCAGTTCTATTCGTCCATGGAGTTTGAAGTAACCAATTCCGCTATTTTAGCCGCAACATCTTCCATTGAATCTTCAATAGTACTTAAGCCACTTCGCGAGCCAAGTAATGGACTAACTTCACGTAAATCCTCATAAGTCGTATTATGTACAATAGGGATAAGCAAATCACGAGCTAACAAAGCTGAAAGTTCTTTATCTGCTATTCCTTCGCCCTTAACACGTTTAAGAAATGAAGGTGTAACCAATACAATACCGACACGAGAGTTTGCCAAACCTTTATCAATTTCACGAAGTAAAGATGAACCCAAAAGAACATCCTTTTCACTAAACCAGATAGTTACACCTTTTGATTCAAGTAAATCGTGCAATTCCTTAGCTGCGTCTTTACGGTCATCCCAAGCGTGACAAAGAAAAACATCTCGTAAATCTGGTTTTTCTAAACGTTTCTCAAAATTTTCACGCACAGGAGTAAGTGTTCTAATTTCCTCTGGAGTGTATAAAATAGTAGAACCACCTGAAGACCAACTTGCTTTCTTTTTAGTTTGTCCGCCACCACTACTACGACTTGTAGAACTGCTTGATAATGAAGAATACGGTGAAGAATATGAATTGTAACCTCCATAACTACTTCTATAACTACCTCCACCACATACTGGGCAGCTTGCTCTTCCGCTTGCTGTGCGATGGCCGTGAACTGGTGCTGTACATCTTGCCATAGTTTTATTCCCCCTTTATTTTTTTTTAGAAAACTTTATCTGCTTTTGATTCGCTGTCAAACCTCAGTATGCTGTACGCATTGTCTATAGCTGGTAAAATACTCTTAGTATATTTTACCAGCTATAGACAAAAATTTCAACAAAATACAGTATATATCTAATAATCCTTTGAATTCCTTTCTATGTCTTGCTTGTGTACAAGGTAGAGTAAGTTATAAATAAAACCGTTGCAAACCTAATAAAATAAAGGGCTGCAACGGTTTTGTTGTGTATAGCGTACAAACCTCCTTTCTGTTTGATTACCTTTTTGATTACCTCTTGATTACCTATACTCAGAAGTGCCCTATTTATAAGGCTTTACAATACGGGTGAGGGGTTCAAATCCCCTTCTCTCCGCCATGGAAATAAGATGTTAAAAGTGTCTGAGAACTTAGTAAAACTAAGGACTCAGGCACTTTTTAAGTTGTCCAAATCATAGCTCAAACTACCGTATAAGACGTTAATTTACCAGCTATATTGTAATCAAATTGTAATCAAGATAGAGTGATGCAACACCTTATGCGAGCGTGGATTGGTGATAATATAAAGAGGAGTGTGCTACTTAACGTGGAAAAAGACTTACGTAGTATTTCGAGAGATATATAATTTTAAATGAACTGTTATCGTTAGATAAAAAATATAAATAAGTTTGTAAAAATAATTTTGAAAGATAGTGGAGAACTAAGATGTCAAGATGAAGCGTTGCAAGAATAATTAGAAGCTGACTACAGTATGAACTCAAATTCATAAATTATAAATTAAAGGTACAAGTAAAGGACTGCTTGTACCTTTAATTATATTTCTGCATAAAGTCTAAGAAGGTGAAATTTTATAAGTTTGCTTAATGTTTTTTTATCATTTGTTATTTACAAGATTACAACAAATGATTAATTGCACCTATAGCCATATCATCATTATTACCAATTATGAGTTAAATGAGTTTTTGCTTCATCTTCATAAAATATGTAGAAATAAACAAATAGGTTGATTAGTCAACTTGACGATGATAAAGTATTGTTGACTAATCAATTATATTGCAATATGATAAGATGATAAATTTTAAAAGTATAAATTTGATAATGTTTATAAGTAAATGTGGACAAGGAGCTGTTATATTATCACTTTATAGTAAGAGATCAATCATCATGCTTTCAATAATTAAAAAGATTATTCAAAAGTAATTTATATAAGTCTGTTGTGAGAACGGGTTGTATGATGATCAAGATTATGTGAATATAAATAGAATATTTATATTCTATTTAGTAAAAATGTTCCATTATAAAAGTTGACAAGTCAACATAGTGTAAATATAATATAGTAGACTAATCAATTATATTATAAGGAGAGAATGATTATGGATGTTGAAAGCATGAACCTCATAATGATTACAAGTAAAATTTTCAGATATAAGCAAATGTATTTAGAAAAGGCCTTAAAAAAATATGGATTAAGCAGTGGTTCCAGCCCATATTTGTTTAATCTTGAAGGAAACGAAGGTATAAGCCAAAACGGCTTAAGCAAAGAACTTGGTAATGACAAGGCAATGTCTGCAAGAACAATTACAAAATTAGTAGATCTTGGTTATGTTTATAAAAAACAAGATGAAAAAGATAGTAGATCTTATAAATTATATTTAACAGAGAAAGCTAAAGAGGTATTGCCAAAAATTCATGAAGATGTTCAAATGTTGATGAGTTTAATAACAGAAGATGTATCAGAAGCAGAAATGTTAATTACAATGCAGTCTTTAAAGAAAATTCTAATCAATATTCGAAGATTAAACGAATTTGAGAATTAAGGTAATATGGCTATGTAAGCTAAATAGTGACAAGTGATAAAGGAGGAAAATTGATGGAAAATGTAAAAGATAGAAGCAAATGGTCCATATTAGTAATAGTTTTAATGTTTACAGTTATGTCTGCCCTAGATGGTAGCATTGTAAATGTAGCATTACCTAAAATGGCTATTGCTTTAAATGTAACAACATCTAGTATACAATTAGTTGCAACAAGTTATTTAATAGTAATCGCTGGGACAGTATTGATTTTTGGAAGACTTGGAGACATGCTTGGAAAATCCAAGATGTTTATATTTGGATTAGGATTATTTACCCTTGGATCGTTACTATGTGGCATAACAAATTCTTTTCCAATACTTATTTTAGCAAGAATAGTACAAGCTATAGGCGCTGCTGGAACTATGGCTAATAATCAAGGGATTATTACAGAAACATTCCCTCCACATGAAAGAGGAAAAGCTCTTGGATTTTTAGGTACTTCTGTAGCTTTAGGATCTCTAATAGGACCAGGACTTGGAGGACTAATAGTAGGCGCAGCAAGTTGGGAATATATTTTTTTGATAAATGTACCTATTGGTGTAATAGCATTATTTTATGCTATTAAATTGTTACCGAAGGGGAATAAAACAGTTAAGGGAAAATTAGATATCTTAGGAGCTGTATTATTTATGTTTGCAATAGTTCCACTCTTTGGAGCTTTAGATGAAGGTTTGAACATTGGCTTTTCAGATCCAATGATTTTATTGAGCTTTGCCATCGCAATTATCTCATTTATAATGTTTATTTTTGTGGAAAGGAAAAAAGAAGATCCTCTATTACAATTAAATATATTTAGCAATAAATTATTTTCTTTAAGTATATTTTGTGCATTTGTAACTTTTGTGGCAATCTTCTGTAACAATATTATTCTGCCATTTTACCTTCAAGATGTAATGAATTATACGCCAGAACATACTGGATTAATAATGATGGTTTATCCATTACTCTTAACTGTAGTAGCGCCTCTTAGTGGAAGCTTATCAGATAAAATTGGTTCAGAGCTTTTAACCTTCATAGGTTTGATACTTATAAGCCTAGGTTTAATATTAATGTCCACTTTAAATGTAAATTCAACTGTAATAATCACAATAATATTCATAGGAATTATGTCTATTGGTATGGGATTATTTCAATCGCCTAATAATTCTTTGATAATGTCAACAGTACCGAAAGAGAAACTTGGAATTGCAGGAAGTGTAAATGCTCTTGTAAGAAACTTGGGAATGGTATGTGGGATAGCTTTAGCTACAACGCTTTTATATAGCATGATGAGTTCTATAATTGGATACCGTGTTACAGATTTTGTAGCAGGGAGAAATGATGCTTTTATATATGCTATGAGAACTGTATATATAGTGGCTGCAGTAATAAGCTTAATCGGTGCTGCCTTGACTTTTTTAAGACTAAGAAGTAAAAAGCTGAAAAGCTCTAATATGCATTTGGAGCACCAGTTTAAAGTTTAATATGAACAAAGGTAAATATATACCTTTATTCATAGGAACATATTTAAAAAGATAACTATATTCCTATGTAACTATAAATATATGTAAATATTTATAGGACACATAAGAACTTCAGACATCATTGTGTAAAATAAGAGTTTATGAAATATAAGCTCTTATTTTTTTGGTGTGCCCAGCATGGGCACGTACTAATCGGTGAAAGTCCGTAATGGGGGCTGATAGTGCCAGAATCATAATTGTAAGGGATATACGAACATATGTTTGAAAATAATGCATTTTTATTGTATAATATGGATAAAGTATAAATTTAAGGAATAAGGAAGAACGAAAGCTATGGGTATAAAGAGTGAACTTGAAAGAACTAGAGAGGAATTAAATATATTAATTAAGAATAAGGAAATAATTACAAATGATAAGGAATTATTAGAGCTTAGTATAAAGTTAGATAAGTTGATTAATGAATATATGAATAGTATTAATAAAAGTATTTAGGTATTTTTTTATCGCAAAAATTCGAACTGATGTTTTTATATTATCTGTAGATTAGTATTTCTAAATCATATAGTTTTATGAATATATAAAAACAATGATATTAGCCAGAAAATAATAAAACATGTCCTTACCATTTACACTTAAGTGAAAATGGCAAGGCATGTTTTTCTCTTGCAAGTGTAATATTAGAATATATGGTTTTATATTCTAGTATATTTAATTTCATATTACACACAATAATAACTGAAAGAGGTGGTTCTCATGGACATTGATTTTAACAATAATATTTTAGGATTAGTCCGAAAATGATTTTAAAGTCCCCATAAGTACACTTGTTTCGAAACAGACCAGGGTTTAAAAATAAACCCTGGTTTTATATTTTTTGATACTTCTGATTATAACTATTTACAACCGAGAGTATCATTATGATTAAGTTAAAATCTACATAATAGATAAAAGGATAATCGCATTTATAGACGTTTGAGAATACTGGAATTGCTATTGCGTGGTATTTAATTAACTGTAGATTAAAAGTTTCTATAAGTTTTTGGAGTCATATTCATAATCTTAAGAAAGTTTCTATTAAATGAACGGATGCTTGAGTAACCACATTTATAAGTAATATCAGTAATCGGGTCTTCTGTATTTTTTAATAAATATGCCGCGTAATTAATTCTATTTTGATTAACAAAATCAACAAACGATATTCCGAGTACATTATTTAAATATTTGGATAGGTAATTGTAACTGTAGCAAAATTCATCTGCAATGCTTTTTAATGAGATATCTTTAGTAAAATTATTTTGAATATAGTTAAGAATTTTATGTAACAATTCATAATCATTTTTCACGCTTATAAGTAATTGAGTATGTTCCATAACTTCAGAACAAAGCAAATAAAGACAAGCTTTCATCTCGAGAACATTGACATTATCTCTGAAAATTTTGTCTAGTATAAGAGATCTCGCATTATGTGATAAATTAAAGACTGGATTTTTGAGAAATTTACCATAGATCATGCTGTCAAATGTTTTTACATATTCAGGGGAAAATATGCAAATACGAGCATCAGAGTACTTATTAGTTGAGAGAGAGTGGATTTCGTAAGGCAAAATTAATATGCATTCATCCTTTTTTACTTCAAAATTTCTATTATTAACAGAAATTTGAAGATCTCCATCAATAACAGATATGAACTCGAAGCTTCGATGTAGATGAACAGGGTAATTAAGACTAATTGGATGGTAGTGGGAAAAAAGAGTGTTTTTTCCAAAGTGGTGCGACTCGTATTTTAACATAGAATACCTCCAAGAGAGTAAATTTTGTCTACAATTATATAAATACTTTCTTGTTAAGTCAACCATAAATTTTATATTATTAAATTACAAATTGAATATTGTATTATAAATTTTAAGCTCCATAAATATTTAAGGAATAGAGGGATATAGATGAATGGTGAGCAAGAAAATACTCATGAATTTGCAGTAAAGGCAGCAAAAGAATTAGTATCTAAAATGACATTACAAGAAAAAGCGGAGCAATTAACTTATCAATCACCGGCAATAAAGCACTTAAATGTACCTGAGTATAATTGGTGGAATGAAGGTCTTCATGGGGTAGCTAGAGCTGGAACAGCAACTGTGTTCCCTCAAGCGATTGGTTTAGCCGCTATATTTGATGATGAATTTCTGGGAAAGGTTGCAAATATTATTGCTACAGAGGGACGTGCTAAATACAATGAATACAGCAAAAAAGACGACAGAGGTATATATAAGGGATTAACTTATTGGTCTCCCAATATAAATATTTTTAGAGATCCTAGATGGGGACGTGGACATGAAACTTACGGGGAAGACCCTTATTTAACATCTAGATTAGGGGTTGCATTCATAAAAGGATTGCAAGGAGAAGGAAAATATTTAAAGTTAGCTGCTTGTGCAAAACATTTTGCGGTTCATAGCGGACCAGAAGGATTAAGGCATGAATTTAATGCGGTAGTTAACAAGAAGGATCTATATGAAACATATTTACCAGCATTTGAGGCATGTGTAAAAGAGGCAAATGTTGAAAGTGTAATGGGAGCATATAATCGTACAAATGGGGAGCCATGTTGTGGTAGTAAGACTTTGTTGAAAGATATCTTAAGAGGCAAATGGGGATTTAAAGGACATGTAGTATCTGACTGCTGGGCTCTTGCAGATTTTCATTTACACCATATGGTTACAAGTACTGCAACTGAATCAGTAGCATTGGCTATAGAAAATGGCTGTGATCTTAACTGCGGAAATATGTATCTTAATTTGCTATTAGCTTATAAAGAAGGCTTAGTAACTGAAGAACAAATAACTACAGCAGCAGAAAGATTAATGACGACAAGATTTAAATTAGGTATGTTTGATGAAGATTGTGAATATAACAAGATACCATATGAAGTAAACGATTCTAAAGAGCATAACGATGTTGCATTAATAGCTTCTAGAAAATCAATGGTATTACTAAAGAATAATGGAACGCTTCCATTGAATAAATCAAATTTAAAATCAATAGCAGTAATTGGTCCTAATGCAAACAGCGAAATAATGTTAAAGGGAAATTACTCTGGAACAGCATCTAAGTATACAACAATATTAGAAGGAATTCATGATGCAGTTAGTGATGATGTGAGAGTATATTACTCTGAAGGATGTCACTTATTTAAAGATAAAGTGGAGGACTTAGCAAGACCAGATGACAGATTATCTGAAGCGATTTCAGTAGCAGAAAGATCTGATGTAGTTGTATTATGCCTAGGATTAGATTCCACAATTGAAGGAGAACAAGGGGATGCTGGTAATAGCTACGGGGCAGGAGACAAAGAGAATTTGAACTTGCCAGGAAGGCAACAAAATTTACTCGAAAAAGTACTTGAGGTTGGAAAGCCAGTTATTGTTGTCCTTGGAGCTGGAAGTGCTTTAACACTAAATGGTGCAGAAGAAAAATGTGCAGCCATTTTAAATGCATGGTATCCAGGTAGCCACGGAGGAACTGCTGTAGCGGATATATTATTTGGAAAATGCTCACCGAGTGGGAAATTACCAGTAACTTTTTATAAAGACACAGCTAAGCTTCCTGAGTTTACTGATTATTCAATGAAGGGAAGAACTTATAGATATTTAGAACATGAGAGTTTATATCCATTTGGGTATGGTTTAACTTATTCAACAGTAGAATTATCTAATTTACAAGTGCCTTCTGTTAAGCCTAGCTTTGAGAGTTTTGATATTAGCATAGAGATTAAAAATACTGGGGAATATGATATTGAAGAAGTAGTTCAATGTTATGTAAAAGATATAGAATCAAAATATGCTGTATTAAATCATAGCCTAGCAGGATTCAAACGCGTTTCATTGAAAAAAGGAGAAAGCAAAATTGTAACAATAAAATTGGATAAGAAATCATTCGAAGTTGTAAATGATGACGGAGAAAGGCTTCTTGATAGTAAGAAATTCAAATTATTTGTAGGAGTATCACAACCAGATAAGAGAAGCTTTGATCTTACCTCAATATCGCCATTGGAAGCAAATATTGAATTAATATAGAGATTTAAATTATATATTAAACAGACAAATTATAATTACAAAAACGTAAGTTAGTATGGAAATAAATATTCAAAGAAAAGATAGGAGAGAATCATATGAAAAATATTGCAAAACAAAACGAACCTCTAGTAACTCATATTTATACGGCAGATCCTTCTGCTCATGTATTTGAAGGTAAGATCTACATCTATCCTTCTCATGATCTTGACCAAGTACAGATTTCAAACGATAATGGTGACCAATATAACATGGAAGATTACCATATTTTATCTCTTGATGATACTAATTCACCTTGTATCGACAATGGAGAAGCACTGCACTTAAAAGATATTCCATGGGCAAGTAAACAATTATGGGCTCCAGATGCTGCTTATAAGAATGGAACTTATTACTTGTTTTTCCCAGCAAGAGATAAAGAAGATATCTTTAGACTTGGAGTAGCTACTAGTGAATCTCCTTCTGGACCATTCAAAGCGCAAGAAAGTTATATACCTGGAAGCTATAGCATTGATCCTGCTGTTCTAATGGATGACGATAATAGATCATATGTTTATTTTGGAGGCCTTTGGGGAGGACAGCTAGAAAAATGGCAAACTGGCACTTTTAATCCAGATGGAGAAGGTCCTGCTGCTACAGCACCTGCTATAGGACCAAGAGTAGCTGAATTAAATGATGATATGCTTACATTTAAAGAAGCTCCAGAGGAGATATCAATTGTTGATGAAGATGGAAATCCTATACTTGCTGGTGATGAAGAAAGAAGATATTTTGAAGGACCATGGGTTCATAAATATAATGGAAATTATTATCTTTCATACTCTACTGGTAGCACACATTGCATAGTATATGCTATGAGTAAGAATCCAAAGGGACCTTATACATTTAAAGGAAAAATACTTGATCCTGTAATTGGTTGGACAACTCATCACTCAATTGTTGAGTTCCAAGATAAATGGTATTTATTCTATCATGATAGTTCTTTATCAGGTGGAGCAGACAACAAACGTTGTGTAAAATACACTGAAATAAAGTACAATGATGATGGTACTTTACAAAAAGTAGAGTTATCTTAATAATCTAAATTATAATAAATATGTATCTTGAAAGTTTATAGAAAGGTACTTCATATTTGAAATTCACCCTGTCAAGTAGACAGGAGAAATAATGAAAAATTATGATGCTAAGGTCTGATTTCAATAGTCCATTGGAGTCAGGCCTTTTAATATTTTATATAGTCTGTTTATGTATAAAATTCTTAACTTAAGGAGGAGAATTATGTTAAAAATTAAAAACCCAATCTTAAAGGGCTTTAATCCAGATCCATCTATATGTAAAGCTGAGGACAACTACTATATTGCAACCTCTACTTTTGAATGGTTTCCAGGAGTTCAAATTCATCATTCCAAAGATCTAGTGAATTGGGAGCTTATAGCACATCCATTGAATAGAGTCTCTCAGCTAAATATATTAGGAACCCCTGATTCAGGTGGAATTTGGGCGCCATGTTTGTCCTATAATAAAGGTATCTTTTACTTAATATATACAATAGTAAATAACAATGGACATATTAAAGATACCCATAATTATCTGGTGACCTCAAGTGATATTTGTGGCGAGTGGTCAGAGCCTGTGTATCTTAATTCAAGTGGTTTTGATCCATCTCTATTCCATGACGATGACGGAAAAAAGTGGCTTATAAACATGAAATGGGATAATCGTATAGGAAAGAATAATTTTGCTGGTCATCTTTTACAAGAATATGATGAAAAAAACAAATGCCTTACTGGCCCTGTAATGAATATATTTAAAGGGACAGATTTAGGTTGTTCTGAGGGTCCTCATATATATAAGCATAATGAGTACTATTATTTGATGGCTGCTGAAGGAGGCACTAGTTATGAACATGCAGTAACACTTGCTCGTTCGAGAGGACTTACGGGTCCCTATGAGGTTCATCCACAAAATCCAATTCTTACTTCTGTGGGAAGTGATATGCATAAAGTTCTTCAAAAAGCAGGACATGCAAGCATAGTGGAAGGTCCTAATAATGAATGGTTTATGGTTCACCTTTGTGGAAGGCCTCTTCCTGAAACAGATCGTTGCATTCTAGGAAGAGAAACGGCTATACAAAAGGTGGAATGGCGTGAAGATGATTGGCTTTATTTATGTTCTGACACAGATAACTTACCTTCTTGGGAAATAGAAATTAACAATAACAGTGAAAGTGAATCAAATAATGAAGAAGATGTCTTAGTTTCACAGTATGACGATTTTAATAATACTTTATTAAATATAAATTTTCAGTCCTTAAGAGTTCCAGCGGAAACCTTTATGTCACTTACTGAAAGGCCAGGATTTTTAAGGTTATATGGAAAAGAATCAATGTTCTCCAAGTTTGCACAAAGTATGATAGCAAGACGTCAGCAGAACTTTGTTTATTCTGCCGAAACCTGTGTTGAATTTGAGCCTGAAACAACGTTGCAGCTTGCAGGATTAATTTGCTATTACAACACAGAAAACTATTATTATTTGAGGATAAGCATGGATGAAGAATTAGGAGGCAAATGCATAGGGGTTTTAGCTAGCATAAATAATGATTTATCAGAGTCCATGACTCAGGATGATAACATCTTGATAACTGATGTAGAACGTATTTATCTAAAAGTGGAAGTGAATTTTGGGCAACTTAGATTTTTCTTTGCTACCAATAAGGACGAGTGGAGGCCTATAGGCAAAGTTTATGACGCAAGTACATTGTCAGATGATGCTATCAAAGGTTCATGGGCTTTCACCGGTGCTTTTATAGGAATTGCGTGTCAGGACTTATCGGGTATGAATAAGTATGCAGATTTTGATTATTTTTCATATGTAGAGGGGAGATAAGTTAAAATCCCAATTGCATTATCATAAATGGTTCATATGTCAAAACAGGTGGTTTCAATATAGATTTAAACCACCTGTTAATATATAATATACGGAGATAAATAAGAAGTATTTTAAAAATTTATTTATCAAGTTTAAGTTGATCTTCGCCCCATACATATAATTCCTTTAATGTAGGAAGTAAGGCTTTTCCTCTTTCTGTCAAAGAATATTCAACCCTAGGGGGAATAGTTTCATATTGAGTTCTAACAATTAGCTTATGTTCTTCTAATTCCTTTAAGGACTTTGTAAGCATCATGTTAGTAACACCTTTAACTTTTCGCTTTAATTCATTATATCTAGTAGAATCTTTACTTGATAAATACCACATGATAGGTAATTTCCATTTTTGACCTAAAATATCAAGTGCATATATAACAGGACACTCTGTTTCATAGATATTATCATCAGGGAATTCTTTATTATAACGCATATAATCACTCATAAGTATAGCTCCTTTGAATCTTATGGTATACTTTTTATACTGACACAGAAAAAACTGCATACTTGTATATTTATACCTTTATGTTATATTGATTATAACAGAAAAATAAAACATTAAAAAGAGGAGTGTTATTTGTGAAGGTTTATGCTATCAATGGAAGCCCAAGAAAAAATAAAAATACGGCTACATTACTTCAAAAAGCTTTAGATGGAGTGAAAGAAGCGGCGAAAGATAAAGAAATTGAAACTGAAATAATTAATTTATATGATTATAACTATACTGGATGCAAAAGCTGCTTTGCTTGTAAGAGACTTGAAGGGAAAAGTTATGGGAAATGCGCAGTAAAAGATGATATTCAAGAAGTTTTAGAAAAAGTGTCTCAAGCTGATGGAATCATTTTTGGATCTCCAGTATATTTTTTAGATATAACAGGTCAATTGCGATCATTCATCGAACGATTATTATTTCCTTATTTAGTGTATGATAAAAATTATTCTTCACTGGCACCAAAAAAAATGCCAACAGCAATAATTTATACAATGAATGTAACAGAAGAGATAATGAATAAGTCTGGTTACTTATCAACTTTTAATAATGTAGAAGGAGCGATTGAAAGAATATTCACAAAACCATTAGTTATGTATTCAAATGATACTTATCAATTTAATTATTACTCAAAATATAAAATGGAAGTATTCTCTGAAGAAGCAAAAGCAGAACATAGAAAAGTTCAATTTCCTTTAGATTGTCAAAAGGCATTTGAAATAGGGGCTAGTCTAATAAAGTAATATATATAAGTTTAATCATAAAACATTTTACAAAGTCATAATAGATGAGGTATAAAGATATTAACTTAAATGAATGGAGATGTATATATGAAATTTATAGAATTAGCTGCCAAAAGATATTCTGTAAGAAGTTTTGACACAAAGAAAATCAGTCAGGAGGATTTAAATTTAATTTTAAAAGCAGGACAATTAGCTCCGACTGCTGCAAATCGTCAACCACAAAGAATTTTGGTACTTGAAAGTGAGGATGCTCTTGCTAAACTACAAACTTGCACAATTTATCATTTTAATGCACCGTTAGCCTTACTTATATGCGCCGATAAAAATGAAGCATGGGAACGCAGCTATGACGGAAAAGTCCACACTGATATTGATGGAAGCATTATTGCAACGCATATGATGTTACAAGCTGCTGAACTTGGATTAGGTTCAACATGGGTTGGTCATTTTGATCCTGCGGCTATACGTGAGGCTTTTAATATACCAATAAATCTTGAACCTGTATGTCTTTTACCAATTGGTTATCCAAGTAGCGAGGCTAAGCCAAATCCTAACCACGAAAAAAGAAAGGATATTTCCAAAACTGTCTTTTACAATAATTTTTAATGTATGATTTATTTATTAGGATAATTTAATTGTATAGGAAATTATAGAATTTTTAAGAGTCTAAAGCTAGATGAAATCTGGCTTTAGGCTCTTCGGTATGTTAAGAAGTAACTATAAAATTAAGAGGTATACAAATGAAAAAGGATAAAATAAATAAGATACTAGAAGACTATTGGAATAGTTTTGTGAAATTGTATGGTAAAAGCAAAAATAAAGAAAGCCCGACGTGCAAGCCGGGCTTTAAATATGTGCAAAAAATGAGCTACTACAAACTTAGTTAATTACTTTTGTAGCAGCTCTTTTTATTTTAATTTAGTAAATAAGTACTTTTTAAAACTTATTTAAGAAGTAAAGATTTCAAATGTAAAGGTAAAGATATTACATATAATTAATTAATGCATTACTGTAAAATAACAAATGTAAACGATGTTAAACGCTTTGAAGATGAAAGTTTAACAAACGTATTCTTAGAGATTTAATAACTTTTTAATCATTATTTAAAAAGTAAATATTTCAAATGTAGAAGTAAAGATATTAAATATAACTAACTAATATATTATTGTAAAATGTTCATGAAAACGATTAGTGAAAGTTGAGGTGGTTAGAATTGAGTAATGTATTTTTAGAAATGAAAAATATACATAAAAGATTTCCAGGAGTTTATGCTCTTAAGGGAGCACAGTTGGAAATTAAAAAAGGTGAAGTACATGCTTTATTAGGAGAAAACGGTGCTGGAAAATCAACTTTAATGAAAATACTTGGGGGAGTTCATACACAGGATGAAGGTCAAATATTTGTTGAAGGAGTTGATTGTGGAGTTATTAATCCAACTAAAGCTGCACAATTAGGTATTGGATTTGTTCATCAGGAGCTAAATCTAGCAGAGACATTGACGGTTGCAGAAAATGTTTATATGGGAAGACTACCATATAAAAATGAAGCCTTGGGTATTGTTGACTACAAGAAATTACACGAAGATACAGATTCTATAATAAAAAAATTAGGAATAGATATAAAAGCTACTGACCTAGTTATGCAGCTTCCAACTGCAAAGAAACAGATGGTAGAAATAGCAAAGGCAATAAGTTTAAATGCAAAAGCGATTATTTTTGATGAACCGACAACATCGTTATCTCAGAAGGACGTTGAAAACCTTTTTAAAGTTATAAAAACACTAAAAAATGAAGGTGTTGCAGCAATATATATATCACATAGATTAAAAGAGGTTTTTGATATTTGTGATAGAGCTACAGTACTCAGAGATGGTACTTATATTGAAAGCTGTGAACTAGAAGGGATAACTCAGGAAAGACTTATAAATATGATGGTAGGAAGAGATTTGACAGAGCTATTTCCTAAGGAGATTTTTGAGCCTAAAGAATACGTTTTAGAAGTAGAAAATATTAGTGATAATGTTGGTAGAGTTAAGAATGTTAGTTTGAAAGCAAGAAAAGGTGAAATTTTAGGACTAGCTGGTTTGGTTGGATCAGGTAGAACAGAACTTATGAGGCTTGTATTTGGCGCTGATAAAATAAGTGAAGGTAAGATAAGAATCAATGGGAAGGAAGTTAAGATTAATTCACCTATGGATGCAATCAATAATGGTATCTGCCTTTTAACAGAAGATAGGAAGAGCCAAGGATTATCTCTAGTAATGAGTGTGCTTGATAATATAACTTTAACTAACTTAAAAGATTTTGTGTTAAATCATAAAAAGTTAAGGGAAACTGGAGAAAGATTTAAGGATGCACTTGAGATTAAAACAGCAAATCTTGATGTTATGGCAGGAACATTATCAGGTGGAAATCAACAAAAATTAATACTAGCTAAGTGGTTAAATACGGACTCGGAAATATTTATTTTTGATGAGCCAACTAAAGGAATAGACGTTGGTACTAAAGCTGAAATATATCACATAATGAATGATCTAGTTAGAAAGGGCAAAGTAGTTATAATGGTGTCTTCTGAATTACCTGAATTATTAGGTATGTCAGATAGAATATATGTTATGTGTGAAGGAAAACTCACTGGAGAACTTAGCAGAGAAGAAGCGACACAAGAAAAGATTATGAAATTAGCTACGCTTGGAGGGATTAATAAAGATGAATCAAACAATTAATAATAAAATTGTGCAAGAAGAAGGTATTAAGATGAAAAAGGAAGGGTTTAATATTAAAAACTTATTTCTCAAATATTCAATCTATCTAGTACTTGTAGTGCTTATTTTAGTATTCTCAATAGCAAGCCCGGACTTTTTGGGAGCAGCAAATGCTTCAAATTTCTTAAGACAGATTCCTACAGTGGGAATTTTAACTGTTGCTATTACTATGGTAATAATAACTGGAGGTGTTGATCTTTCCATTGGTGCAATAGCTGCATTTTCTGGATGTACAGTAGCCTATCTATCTGTAAAAGGGGTTAGCGTACCAGTTTCTTTACTTGCTGGGTTATTAGTAGGTGCAGTTTGGGGATTATTTAATGGAGTATTAATTACAAAATTTAAATTAGAATCTTTTATACTTACTATGGGTACAAGTTATTTAATAAGAGGATTAATACTATTTTTTACAAATGGGATTTATATTAAGGGTGTTCCGGATTGGTTCTATAATATTTCTAACACAGAAGTTGGAATATCAATAATACACACTAACACTATAGTATTCATCATAATAGTATTAGTAATGGCTTACTTAATGAAAAATACAAGATTTGGTAGATACTGTTATGTGGTTGGATCAAACAAGGAAGCAGGAAGATTATCAGGAATAAATGTAAACAAGCATGTTATAAAGGTATATGCAATAGAAGGTGTTTTAGCTGCAATAGCTGGTATATTACTAATGTCTAGTATAAATGTTGGTGCTCCAAGTGAAATAAATGGTCCAGATCTATTTGCAATGGCTGGTGCAATCATGGGTGGAGTACAATTCGGTGGAGGAGTAGGAACTATCGGTGGAGCTATGGTAGGAATATTTACTATACAAGTATTCCAAAGTGGATTAGCAATCCTTGGAATTAACTCATTCTTACAACAAGCTGTAACAGGAGCTGTTATTGTACTTGCTATAGTTGTTGACTTCTACAGAAAAGGAAGTTTATTTAAGAAAAAAGGCTAATCATAAAAAGTCGTTTGAGCGTAATTTGGTAGACTTGAGGCTTAAGTGTTTACTACTGAATAAGGCTTAAAATATAAAAACATATCTAAAAAATTGGAATTACGGAAGGGGAAAAATTATGAAGAAGAAAATAATTGCTTTATTATCAACAGTGCTTATTGTTGGTAGCTTAGCAGGGTGTGGAACAAAGACACAAGCAGGGGGAACAGCAAGTACAAGTGGAAAAAAGGTTATTTATTTTATTCCAATAGTTGATACAGGAGCTTACTGGTCACCTATGAAGAAAGCAGCCGAGGATGAGGCTAAGGCATTAGGATATGATTTAGTAGTTAAAACTTCACCACCAAATGAAACACAAAAGAACGAAAAGCATATAGGATTCCTTGACGAAGCTATAAAGAATAAAGCAGCAGGAATAGCTATTGCTCCAATGGATCCAGATATGTTTGATAAGAAGGTTAAGGAAGCAAATGATAAGGGAATTCCAGTAGTAACTTTTGATGCTGATGTAAAGACAAAAGAAAATAGAACATCTTATATAGGAACAGACAATAAGCTAGCAGGAGAACAACTTGGTGAAAATGGTGCTAAAGCTTTAAAGGAAAAGGGAATCACAAAAGGTAAAATTGCAATGGCAGCAGTAAACTTAACTCAAACAACTATGACATATAGACAAGATGGAATAAAATCTGGATTTGAAAAAGTTATGGGAGCAGATGCTAAGAATTTTGAGTGGTTAGAACCAATCCAAGATAATGACCAATCAGCAGAATCTAAAAGACAATTAGAAGGACAAATAACTTCAAATCCTGATATGGTAGCTGTATTCTCATTAGGATCAGAAGGACCAGATACAGGTGTAATGGAAGCAATAAAATCTCAAGGTAAATCAGGAAGTATCTATCACTTTGGTTTTGACTATACTCCAACTTGGGAAAATGGTGTAAGTAGCAATTTAATATCAGGAATTGTTGACCAAGATTCTTATACAATAGGTAAAACTATAATTGATACTTTAGATAAGAAAATAAAAGGTGAAAAAGTTGATGATGTTTATCCAGTACCAGTTAAATGGGTAACTCCAGATAAAATTGTTGAATACGGAAAAGAAAAACAAAAGCAATTTACAACAGAAACTAAATAATAATTAAATACAAATAAAATTAATAAGGGCTAACTCAAATGATTAATGTATTCAAATTTACTTTAGTATATTTTCAAATTGAGTTACCCTTTTTATTGCTATTTAATTAAATAACTATACATATTAATTGGTAATTGGGAATGATTTATAAGTGATTTAAGATACATATGAAAATCAAGCTTTGAACTAAAGGTTACAAGGAGGTTTAGAGGATGAATTTTGGGAATAATTTTAGTGTAGGTAAAAGATTGGTAATTTCATACACGCTATTATTTATAATTATAACATCGGTAGGAGTCATAGGTTTAAAGAGTTTAAGTAAAGTTAATAATGCATCAGATAGTATGTACAATACAGATCTTGTATCTATAGATGTTTTACATAGATTAAACGCAAATTCATTGGAAATAAATAATAACATATTAAGCCTAATTTATGATAGAGATGAATTAATGATAAAAAAATTAAATGATGACATTTCAAAAGGATTTGAACAAGGAAATATACTTATAGATGAATATAGAGGGTTAAATTTAGATGAATATCAAGAGAATGAGCTTGTAAATTATAATGAAATTTATAAGGATTATAAGGAAAAAAGTGATTCGTTGCTAAAGCTTGTAAAGGAAAATAATTATGATGAAGCTATACTAGATTATCGAAATTTATCAGTATCACGAAGCAAGGTTGCAGCATCACTAACTAAATTATTAGAGTATAGCTCGATTAAGGCAAAGAATGAGAATATTAACAATGCTGATTTATACAGTAAGGTAGAGATACAAATATTAACTTTTATAATAGCAGGATTGATGCTTACTATAGTTTTAGGATATGCAATGACTAGAAATATGATAGTACCTTTAAAGAAGATAAAGAATTATGCGAATAATCTTGCGCAGTATAATTTTTCAGAGGAAATTATACTTAAGGGAAAAGATGAATTTGCACAAACAGGAGACGCTCTTAATATAGCATTGAAAAATGTAAGGGAACTTATTAGGACAATCCTAGATAACTCAACAGAACTATCAGCATCATCTGAGGAATTAGCTGCATCTGTTCATGAAATAAGCTCAAAGCTTTCTTTTATAAATGAATCGACAGATGAAATAGCAGTAGGAGCTGAGCAGACGAGTTCATCAACCGAGAAATTTGTTTTATCTATTCAAAAGATTAATGAAAATATAAATAATCTAGCTGGAATAGTAAATCAAGAGCTTAAAAAATCAGTAGATATAAAAACTAAATCAAGTAGCATGATGGAAAAAAGCGAAGATTCCATACAATTATCCAGAAAGATATATGAGGAGAAAAATAAAAAAATTAAAGATGCTATAGAGAGGGGAAAGGTAGTTAAAGAAATAGAAGTTTTAAGTGAATCTATAGTAAGCATTGCTTCAGAGACTAACCTTTTAGCCTTAAATGCAAGAATAGAGGCAGCAAGAGCGGGAGAAATGGGAAAAGGTTTATCAGTTGTTGCAGATGAAGTTGGAAAGCTAGCAGAAGAATCTATTACTACTGTAAGTGGTATTCATGGAATTATAGAAGAAATAAAAAATGTATTTGAATATTTATCAGAAAATTCAAAAGGAATTTTAAAGTATATAGAACAAAACGTAAACGATGATTATGAGTTTATGATAGAATCTAGTAAAAGTTATGAAAATGATGCTAGATTTATAAATGAAATGTCTGAGGAAATTGCTATCATGGTAAAGGCAATAAATTCAAATATTGATAATGTAGATAGTACAATGAGAGAGTTTTCAAGTAATATAGAGAAATCTAAAAATAATTCTAATGAAATATTAGATAGTATAAATGAAGTAACCAAAGAAGTAGAGCAAATTTCCTTTAATACGCAGAATCAAAGTGAATTAACAGTAAAATTGAATGAGGTCATTAATAGATTTACTATATAGATGAGTTGTGTTAAAAGAGAGTTTTGGTTTTATTGAAATATAAAGTATATTTATATTTTAAGAGGAATTTGAAGACTTGCAGTAAAAGCATAATACAGATATAGTTAAAGAAGGAAAATTTAAATGATTGATCATCATCGACCTAATTATCAGTTTTTTTGGGGAGGGATAATTATTAAAAAAGTAATTTTATTTCCTATAATTTTAATATTTTTAGTTAGTTTAAATGGCTGTTCTTTAGATAAAAAAAATGACACAGAAAATAAAGAAAAAATAACATTAACAATGTGGCATATATGGTCACAAACTACAATGGATGCTAATGGAAGGATAATTCAGGATACGGTGGAAGAATGGAATAAGGCTAATCCTAATGTCCAAATTAAAGTTGAGGCTGTAGAAAATGAAAGATATAAAGCAAAAATAAAGACAGCATTTGCCGTAAACGAGTTACCTGATATATTTTATTCTTGGGGAGGTGGCTTTAGTAAGCCATTCATAGAATCTGGAAAGGTATTAAATCTTAATGAATATATAGATGAAGATACAAAAGATAAGATTAATAAAGATATGCTTAATAATGTAACCTATAATAACAACATATATGGATTACCAATGACTTTATCAGTTGGAACATTTTATTGTAATACAAAGCTCTTTTCACAAGCAAATATTAAAGTGCCAGAAAATTATGATGAATTCCTAGATGCAGTAAAAGCTTTTAGGAATAAAGGTATAACACCTCTTTTAGTAGGTGAAAAAGACAATTGGACAGGAATTCTCTATTATGATATCTTAGCGTTACGGGAAGGTGGAATAGGTGGAGTCAGTGATCCGCATGTAGGTGCCAATAAAAGTGATACAATATTAAAAGCTGCATATAGATTAAAGGAATTAATAGATTCAAAAGCTTTTAATGAATCAAATATGGAGCTTACAAGAGATGAATCTGAGATCTTATTTAAACAAGGAAAAATTCCTATGTATTATACAGGAAACTGGTTCATTGGTGAGATAGGGAATATGGATCCGTCTATAAAGGACAATGTAATCGTTAAGAAATTCCCGGTAGTTAAAGAGGGAGATGGGAATGATAAAGAATTTTTGGGTGGAGCAGTGGATCACTTAATGGTAAGTAATAATACAAAATATAAAAAAGAAGCTGTTGATGCGGCAAAATTTATAGCTGAAAGAATATCAAAAAGATATTTTGAATTTGGTTCAGGGCTTCCAGCGTGGAAATACACTGATGATAAGAGCAATGTAAATAAATTATCTAAGGAATTAGAGACATTAACAGAGAATGCATCATATAGCTTATACGGAGATATTTACTTAGGAGAAGAAAAGGGAAACAAAGAGAAGGAGCTAGTTAGTAAGCTATTTAAAGGACAAATAAGTCCTGAAGACTTCACAAAGGAAATGGTGAAAATAGAATGATGAGGATATGATTAAATGTATAATAAATTTTTTATATTAAAGAATTTGAAGGATAAATATTTAAATTCAAAAATAAGTATAAAGATTATTGTATATTTTTCAATAATTTTTGTGCTTTCAACAGTCATACTTACCTTTGCATATAAGAAAATAAATTCTATTTATAATATAGAAAAAATGAAACAAAGTTCAGTTGAGGTTTTGGAAAGTGCAGAAACTAATACGAGCATGATAATTGATAATGTTAATAACGTATCAAAGATGATTATATCAAGTGACAATGTTCAAAATACATTAAAGAGAGTTCAGGAAGAAGGGACTGCCTATGATAATATTAGTAATTATCTGATACAATTCACTAATTTTAGCTCTAATATATCTTCAATATATGTATTAGATAACTATGGCAATAAGTATTATTCTGAAAATGTCTTTTATAAGGATTTTCAGATGGATAAGATTAAAAATTCTGAATGGTATAATGAATTACTAGAGGGTAAGGGTAAATATATACTAAGATTAAATGGCGGAGGATTTTTTGAGGGTTATGGTAATAATTATGTATCCCTCATAAGAGAAATAAATGATATAAATACTGGTGAAAAAATTGGTTTGATAATTATAAACATGAACGAGAATGCATTCTATAATTTAAGTTTGAAGCTAAATAATCAATATGGAACAAAATTGATTATAAAGAATGATAAAGATGAATTGATAACAGGTTCAGAGGTTGACTCTAAAATACTAAGTAGAATAAAAAATTATAATGATTCTAAATCAAAAGTGTTTTTTTTAGAGGAAAAAATACAAGATAAAGATTATATAATATCAAATCTTAAAAATTCAGACTATAACTGGAATCTGACGACTGTGGCAGAATACAATGAATCTCCGGAGCAAACAAAGTATACTAATTATTTTCTTTTGTGTTTTAGTATAATAAATTTCCTATTAATTATTATTGGGTCTATAGTAATATCTAAATTTATAACAATGCCTTTAAAGAAGCTTAGTGAATCAATGAAGGGGATTCAAAGTGGAGAGTTTAATATTGTTAATATAAAAACGTACAACGACGAAGTAGGAGAATTAAAAAAGGGATATAACATTGCAATTTCTCAAATTAATTTACTTTTGGATAAAATACGTAAAGATGAAAAGATAAAAAGGCAAAATGAATTGAATTTGTTAATGTCACAAATAAAGCCTCACTTTCTATACAATACGTTTGATACTATTAATTCTTTAGCTCTACTCGGAAAAAATAAAACAATATATGAAATGATAAAAGCCTTGGGTAAATTCTATAGAACAAGCTTAAATAATGGAAAAGATATTATTACTGTAAAAGAAGAAATAAATACGGTAAAAAGCTATCTGATAATTCAAAATATAAGATATGAGGATATGTTTGAGGTTGAATATGATTTAGATCCACGATGCGACGATTTTAAGATAATAAAATTAGTATTACAACCGCTAGTTGAAAATGCTATTTATCATGGAATTAGAAGCAGCAAGAATAAAGGAAAGATAAGAATATCTACCTTTCAAGAGGAAGAAAAAGTTATATTAATGCTAGAAGATAATGGGAATGGCATGGAGGAATCACAAGTTAGAAATATAAACGAAAATAAAACTACTGGCATTGGAGTAAGAACTACAAAGGAAAGATTAAGAGTGTTCTATGGAGACGAGCACGAATTTATTGTTGAAAGCAAAAAAAATGTTGGTACCAGAATAACTATTAAGATGCCTAGAATTAAGAAATAGATTAAGTTTTCTAACGAATATTCTAAAGGGAAGTGGATTATTTTATGGATAACATTATAAAAGTTATGATAATTGATGATGAACATCTTATAAGGGATCTAATAAAAAATTGCATTGATTGGAATGAAATTGGCATGGAGATAGTAGCTGAAGCTTCTAATGCAGTTGAGGGATTGAATCTAATAAATAAAGAAAAGCCAGATATTATTTTAACAGATATAAATATGCCTGTAACAGATGGATTGGATATGAGTAAAAGTATATTAGAAAGGTATCCAGATATAAAAGTTATTGTAATTACAGGTTACAATGAATTTGAATATGCTAAAAGAAGTATAAAGATTGGTGTGAATGATTTTATTCTTAAGCCTATAGATGAAGATGAATTAAGAAATTCAGTTTTAAAGCTAAAAGACGAGATTCAAGATGAATATCTAAAGAAAAAAGAATATAAGGATATTAAAGAAAAGATGGTTGTATACAATAATATAATAAATCTAAATGATGCTAATGAAACTGAGGATAAAAATTTAAGTATAGAACAAATTAAAAAATTTATAGTGAAAAATATATCTAATCGAGATTTATCTTTAAAACTGGTAGCTGAATATTTTTATGTTAATCCAAGTTACCTAAGCAGAATTTTTAAGGAAAAAACTGATGAGACTTTTTCAGAATATATTGTAAATACTAAAGTAAAGATAGTTACTGAAATGCTCAAGAACCCTAATGCGAAGGCTTATGAAATCTCAAAAAAAATTGGTATCGATGATCCTAACTATTTTAGCAATTGGTTTAAGAAGTGTACTGGTCTATCAATCAAAGAATATAAAAAACAAAAGTCATGAATTTACAAGAGTATAGATATATGTAGTAGAAATGTAGGAATATGTAGTTTGTAAAAATTAGATATTCTTACATTTCTTTTTTTGGTATATTTAAGTTTCAATAGCCTGAAATCAACACATAGATAATAAAGAATATAAAGTAGAAAGTTATAATTTTCACTATAATGTTAATGTTCATTAATTAATGAATATAAAATAATTCACAAGAATAAAAAATTTAAAGTCACAGATAATAAAATAAGTTATGAATGATTAGTCTATGTTTAATGCAGTTACGCATTTAAACAATAAAGCAAGAAAAAGGAGAATAAAAATGTTTAAGGAATTCAAAGAATTTGCTATGAAAGGAAACATGGTTAGTCTAGCGATAGGTGTTGTTATTGGTGGAGCTTTTAGCAAAATTGTTACATCTTTAGTTAATGATATTATAATGCCACTAGTTGGCTTATTGATGGGAAGAGTTGATTTCTCTAATTTATTTTTTACTTTAGGAAGTGGAAATTTTAAAACTGTTCAAGAAGCTAAAGATGCAGGAGTGGCTACAGTTAACTATGGAATATTTATAAATAACATAATAGATTTTCTGATTGTAGCATTCTCAATTTTTATTATTATACAGCAAATAAGCAAACTTACTAAGAAAAAGGGAGAAAATATTGTTCCTAATAAGAAAAAATGTAAATACTGCTACACCGAAATTAATTCGCAGGCAACAAGATGTCCTAATTGTACGTCAGAATTGAAAGAAAATTAGATAAATGAGATGGTGTATAAATACAGAAAAATGAAAGAAAATTTTTTTTATATTTCATATTTGTGAAAAAAAATAGCTTGCAGGCATAGTGAGAATTATGTAAAGATTCATAGAAAAGATAAATAATATGTATCATTTAACGTCAAATATGTTATAATCAATATATTAATTTTTTAATGAACAAAATTTGTATTATGACAACTTATGAGTTATAAAAATTGCATAATTGGTTTCTAACAACTAACACATGCATTAAAAGATAATTCATATGAAATAAAAATAATAAGCATTGAAGGAGTTGTATTTTAATTGGGGAAAAAATTTAAAAGAGTACTGGTTGCAAACAGAGGCGAAATAGCAATAAGAATTTTCAGAGCTTGTCATGAACTTGGAATAAGAACTGTGGCTATATACACAGAAGAAGATAAGTTTGCTCTTTTTAGAACTAAGGCTCATGAAGCATATCAAATTGGAAAGAATAAGGGGCCAGTTGAAGCTTATTTAAACATTGACGAAATAATAAATCTTGCATTAAAAAAACATGTAGACGCTATCCATCCAGGATATGGATTTTTATCTGAAAATCCAGACTTTGCTAGAAGATGTGAAGAAGCTGGTATAGAATTCATAGGTCCAAAATCAGAAATGATGGAAAAATTGGGGGATAAAATTAAATCAAAAATAGTAGCTAAAGAAGTTGGCGTTCCAGTAATACCAGGGGTAGAAAAACCTATATCTTCTGAAGAAGAAGCAATTGAAATTGCAAAAATATGTGGTTTTCCTGTAATGATAAAAGCTGCTGCCGGTGGTGGTGGTAGAGGAATGAGAATAGTAAGAAGCGAAAATGAGCTTCTACCTTCTTTTAGAAATGCTAAGAATGAAGCAAAAAAAGCTTTTGGTAATGATGATATGTTCATTGAGAAATATATAGAAGGACCAAAGCATATTGAAATACAAGTGCTTGGAGATAAGTATGGTAACATAGTACATCTTTATGAAAGAGACTGCTCTATTCAAAGAAGACACCAAAAGGTTATCGAAATTGCTCCAGCATTATCATTAACACAAGAAAAAAGAGAAGAAATCTGCGTAGATGCACTTAAAATAGCTAAATCTGTAGGTTATAGAAGTGCAGGAACTCTAGAGTTCTTAGTTGATATGCACGGAAATCATTACTTTATAGAAATGAATCCAAGAATCCAGGTTGAACATACAATTACTGAAATGGTCACTGGAATTGATATAGTTCAAAGCCAGATTTTAATAGCAGAAGGCTATGAGTTAGGCTCTGCAGAAGTAGGTATACACTCTCAAGACGATATACAGCCAAGAGGATATGCAATCCAATGTAGAATAACTACAGAAGATCCTGCAAATAATTTTTCACCAGACACAGGTAAAATTGATGTTTACAGAACAGGATCAGGTTTTGGTATCAGACTTGATGGAGGAAATGGATATAGTGGCGCAGTAATAAGCCCATATTATGACAGTTTACTTGTAAAGAGCACTGCATATGCAAGAACTTTTGATGATGCTGTTAGAAAATCCATACGTGCAATCAAGGAGCTTACAATTTCAGGGGTTAAAACTAATGTAGACTTTTTAATTAATGTGTTAAATAATGAAACCTTCAAAAAAGGTGAATGTGATACTAACTTTATATCAAATAATCCACAATTATTTGATATAAGGCCTAGAAGTGATGAAGAATACAGAGTATTAAAGTTCATTGGTGAAAAGATCGTAAATGAAACTAAGGGTACTAAGAAAGAATATGACGTGCCAGATATTCCAGCTATAGCATCTTTAGAAGGCTTAAGCGGAACTAAGCAGATTTTAGATGCAGAAGGTCCAGAAGGTGTAGTTAAATGGATAAAAAATCAAAATAAGCTGCTTCTTACAGACACAACTATGAGAGATGCTCAGCAGTCTTTAATGGCTACTCGTGTTAGAACCCAGGACATGAAGAATATTGCAAAGGCAACAGCAGTTTTTGGAAATGATTTATTCTCACTTGAAATGTGGGGAGGAGCTACTTTTGATACTGCTTATAGATTCTTAAAGGAATCTCCATGGAAGAGACTTGAATCGTTAAGAAAGAGAATTCCAAACGTAATGTTCCAAATGCTTGTTAGAGGAGCAAATGGTGTAGGTTATAAGAATTATCCAGATAATGTTATAAGAGAATTTATAAAAGAATCAGCTGACAGCGGAATAGATGTATTTAGAATTTTTGATTCTCTTAACTGGTTAAAGGGCATAGAGGTATCTTTAGAGGAAGTATTAAAATGCAATAAGGTAGCTGAAGTAGCATTATGCTATACTGGAGATATTTTAGATGAAAAAAGAGATAAATATAGCTTAGAGTACTATGTAAATAAAGCTAAGGAAATTGAAAAAATGGGAGCTCATATTCTTGCAATAAAGGATATGTCAGCACTACTTAAACCTTATGCAGCTAAGAAGCTTATAACTGCATTAAAGAATGAAGTTTCGATCCCTATTCATCTTCATACTCATGATACTACTGGTAATGGTGTTGCTACAGTATTAATGGCAGCAGATGCAGGAGTTGATATTGTTGATACAACTTTCAATGGAATGTCAGGACTTACAAGTCAGCCGGCTTTAAACTCAGTTGTTGCTGCTCTTCGTAATACAGATAGAGATACAGGTATTAATTTAAGCGGAATTCAAAAGATATCTGATTATTGGGATACAGTAAGACCAGTATACAGCCAGTTTGAATCAGACTTAAAATCAGGAAGTGCTGAAATTTATAAATTTGAAATACCTGGTGGACAATATTCAAACTTAAAGCCACAAGTTGAGAGCTTTGGTCTTGGACATAGATTTAATGATGTAAAATACATGTATAAAGATGTAAATGATATGCTTGGAGACATAATCAAGGTTACTCCATCATCAAAAATGGTTGGAGATTTAGCTATCTTCATGGTTAAGAATGATTTAACTCCTGAAAATATAGTTGAAAAAGCTAAGAATATGGCCTTTCCAGATTCTGTAGTTTCATATTTCAAAGGAATGATGGGTCAGCCAGAAGGCGGTTTCCCTAAGGATTTACAAGAAATTGTATTAAAAGGAGAAGAGGCTATAACTGTTAGACCAGGTGAATTATTACCACCAGAAGACTTTGGAAAGATTGAAACATACTTAAAAGAAAAGTATAAGTTCACACCATGCAAAAAAGACGTAATAAGTTATGCATTATATCCAGATGTATTTGAAGCATATATAAAATCTATATTAGAGTACGGTGACGTAAGCCGTATGGGCAGTGATGTATTCTTCCATGGACTTGCAGAGGGAGAAACCAGTGAAATTGAAATAGCAGAAGGAAAGACCATGATTGTCCAACTGGTTAAAATCGGAGATCTTGATGCTGAAGGAAATAGAACCTTAGATTTCGAAATCAATGGAAATAGAAGAGAAATTAAAATAAAAGATAAAACTGAGAGAATTATCAGTAATTCAGGTAAGGATGATTCATCTAAGATGGCTGATCCTGATAATAAGCTAGAAGTTGGAGCTAGTATCCCAGGAACCATAATCAAGGTGCTTGTAAAAGAAGGAGACGGTGTAAAAGAAGGAGATAGTTTACTTGTGGTAGAAGCAATGAAGATGGAAACAAATATTGTTGCATCTAGTGCAGGAACTATTGAATCTGTTTTAGTAAGTGAAGGACAACAAGTTAAAACAGGTGAATTATTAGTAAAACTTAAATAATAAGCATATATAAATAGCCCTATAAGATAGTTTATAGGGCTATTTATAGTGGATGGAATATTAATTATACAGAAAGTGACAAGCTCAAAATATAATATAAATATGAAATAAGAAATAGGGTGATTTACTGATTTTTATCTTAACTAGAATATGTATTAATATGATAAATTTATTATATTATGTAGAAATTTCGTTGAGTATTAGTAGAATTTAAAATATAATGATAATATGATTAACTTACAAAGCATATTAAATTTAATGGTTATTTTAAGAAGGAGAATTGTGAGACAGATTGATATTAAAGTTAGGTAGGTTGATTGTATTTATAAATAAAGGGGTAGGTGGTGTAATTATGAAAAATGTGAATATTGTTATAGTGGATGACTCGCCTTTTCAAATTGCTTTATTGAGAGATTTATTGACAGAAAGTGGATTTAATGTTGTGGGTGAAGCAGGTTCCTTAGAGGAAACTATTGAGGTTGTTACAAATATGAAGCCGGATTTAGTAACAATGGATATGACTATGCCAGGAACTGATGGATTTGAATGTACAAGGGAAATACATAAAATTGATCCTAATATTAAAGTTATAATTGTTAGTTCTATGATGGATGATGAAATAGTAAGAAAAGCGAAAAAGAATCACGTATGTGGGTACGCACAAAAGCCAGTAGATGCAGAAGAATTAACATTATTAATAAATAGAGTTATGGCAGATGAAGAATTGTTTTTAGAATTGGAAGGTCTATATTCATCAGTGTTTAGAGAGGCTCTATTAGATGTCTTTAATAAGCTTACTAAAACAGTGCCGGTGATTACACATGAAAGTAATGAAAATGTTGAGAAAATTAGTAAGGGAATTTCAATTGTCATGGGGGTTATAGGAAAGTATTCAGGAAGAATAATTTTCGATATGTCATTTGAAACTGCTAATAGCATAGGAAAAGCATTGCTTAAGAGAGAGGTAAAGAATACTGAAGAAATGCTTAATGTTATGTCTGAGATAACAAATATGGCGGCAGGAAATGCATGTTCAATGATAAATAAAAGAAATAGGATATTTGGATTAAGGGTTGCTCCGCCAACCACATTCCATGGAGAATCAATTAGTATATCGAAAGCAGAATTAGAAACTACTTATTCTGCGAATGCAAAAACTCAGTTCGGAGATTTATCAATTAGTATAGGCTTTGGAAGAGGTGAAGGAGAATGGATGTCAATTATATAAATCCAATATTAAATTCTTTTGCAAGTGTATTGCCACAGTTAGGGTTACCTAATGTAGAGAAAAAGGGAATAAGTCTAAGAGGTAGATTCATAGAGAGTCCTGGAGTTGTCATTATTGTTGGTATTATAGGTGACATTAAAGGTAATGTTATTTATGGGTTAAGCTTAGATGATGCAAAACGAATAGCATCTACAATGATGATGGGAATGCCAGTTGAACAATTTGATGAATTGGCTCAAAGTGCAATTTCAGAACTTACAAATATGTTAACTGCAACTGTAGCAACTAATTTTTCAAAAGAAGATATTAATATAAATATATCTACACCAACTCTTGTACATGGAAACTTTACTGCAAATGCGAGTTCAGATAAAGTTGTATGTGTGCAAATGGGTGTTGGAGATATGAATATTGAGGTTAATATTTCAATGGAGAAAAACACAATTTAGAACATTTATAATTTTTATAATAAAACCATTTGTGATTTTGAATCATAAGTGGTTTTATTAAAGGCGAATTAGATTATTTAAGGAAGTGAATTCATATAAATAAGAGTATATTTTCAAAAGTTTTAAGAATAGCTTTGGGGATTTCTAGAGATATATTTTATGCGATATCAATTATATCCATTATAGTTTTAAGTGTTTTAAATACAACTAGTATATATGGTTATGCAATACAAAGATATAAATTAAATGAATACACTGGATTATCAACAGAAATATTAATGGATAACTATAAAAGAGTAATTTATTATGTTCAGAATCCGTTTATTAAGGAATTAAAGTTTAATAGTATACCTATGAGTGAATTCGGAAGGATACACTTTTTTGAGGTGAAGAGAATATTTATAGCGCTATATGTATTTAGTATAATATTTATTGGCGTTATAATCTTTAAAGTATTGGCTAATAAATCAAATGATTTAAAAAAGAGGCTTATAGCAAATTTCAATAGTGGTGTAAATATGATGGCAGTAATATTCATATTTGTTGGTGCAATATCAGCAAAGGATTTTTCCAAAGCATTTATTTATTTTCATAAAATATTCTTTAGAAATAATTACTGGATATTTGATCCTAGAACTGATCCTATAATAAATGCATTACCAGAAGAATTTTTTATGCTTGAATTAATGAGCATAATAATTTTGTTGGTAGTAGTTACTGTAGTTATAAAGTTACTTTATATTAGAAACAAATTAGGTTCGAAAAGTTAATTATAATTTACTTTTGAAACTCTCTGGTATATAATAACATTTATAAGAAAAACTGATTAAATATAGCGAGGTTAATACGACATACGCTATGTTAAAGACTCTTGCTTTAGAAGGCGGGAGTTTTTTTATTATTAAGGAGGAGATTATTTTGCAAAAGATTATTTATGTTGGAATAGGCGGTTGCATTGGAGCTGTAATGAGATACCTAGTGACCATGCAATCAGCAAAAATGATAAATTCTAATATTCCATTAGGAACATTAATAGTAAACGTAGTCGGAGGTTTCCTTATAGGAATGATAATGGAACTAAGTGTTTCAACAGATTTGATATCGCCCAATTTAAAGCTTTTTTTAACAACAGGTGTTATGGGTGGGCTAACAACATTTTCAACATTTAGCTATGAAACAATAAATTTAATTAGCGACGGAAGATACTTATTTGGAATTGCTAACATTTTATTAAATGTATTTTTAAGCATAGGGGGAGTTGCCTTAGCTAGATTAGTATGTAGTATATCAATTTAGAAAAGAATAATTATTTCAAAAAACTAAAAAAAGATGAGATTAAAGCAATGAGTCTATGAAAAGTATGTTAAAATATATATGAAATTTAAGGGGGATGGACTATTTGAAGTGTAAAATATGTGGTATGGAAATAAATGAAAGAAATTTTAATTTTAATGAAGAAGCTTTTATTAATAAGAATTCGATAGACAATATTATTCATTGTCCATTTTGTGGTGTAGGTAAGGAGTATTTGAGTGAAAGTAACGAAATAATTACAGTACAAAGTGACTCGTTTGATGAAAATACTTTGAAGATTTTAGATCATGCTGTTAAGCTTGAGCTCTTTAATGGTGACTTTTATAATACGGCAGCTATGAGAGCTAAAAATGATAAAGTCAAAAAAGTATTTGGAGCATTATCAAAAATAGAAATATGTCATTCAAAAATACATCAAAGACTAGGTGATTTTATAAAGGCTCCTAATTTAAGTAAAGTCAGCTATGATAGATATGATAGTGATAGTGCACTTTTACAATTAGCAAAACAAAAAGAAGAACATGCTGTTGGATATTATGAAAAATATAAAAATCAGGTTAATGACAGCAATTTATTTGAAATATTTGCAGCTTTAGCTGGCGTAGAGAAAGAGCATGTCATTCTTGTTGAAGAATAGACAATCTTTAATTTGAAAAGATTTAAAGCTTATTTAAATAAAAAATATGAGGGAAGAATTGATGTAAAGTTAATTTTGTTATTGTATTATGGTATGTATGGAATAAATTTAACATAAAGACAGTAATAATGTTCTTGAATTTAGACTTTTTATGTGTTATCATTAACAAGTATCGAAAATGACATTTAATAAATTAATAATAATTTTAAAAATATGTTTTTGATAAAAGCAATGATTAACATGGTTTGACGTCTGAAAAGAGACGATTTTCTCAATAGGAGAAATTAAGGTGCAAACCCTTATCATTCCACCATTGCCATGCTAGATGGGGAGTTAGCGGTGCCCTGTAACCTGCAATCCGCTATAGCAGGATTGAATTCCTCGCTTAGGTATTAGCGATTTATAGTCTGACTTTTGTAAGTGGTGTTGATGACTGGGTCCCACGCAATGGAAGCCCATGAACCTCGTCAGATCTGGAAGGAAGCAGCGATAAGTGGTTCCTTCCATGTGCCGTGGATCAATCTGGTCTGAGCTAACTGCATTAGTAACGTATAGAAAACTAATAACGAAGCGAGGTGCATGGTTTATTTTAATGTTTAATTATAGCATGGAAATGAAAAATTAATTAGGTTATTCTTCAATAGGATTAACATAGGACACACAATAGGATAAGAAAGTGAGGGCATTTCAGTAATGAAATACCCTCATTTTCTTATCCTATTTAATTTAAATTTACTATTTACTTTACAATATTTTTAAGACAGCCTATACCTTCAATTTCGCATTCAACTATATCGCCAGTCTTTAGGAATTTAGGTGGTATGAATCCCATGCCCACACCAGCTGGAGTTCCCATTGCAATAATAGTTCCAGCCTTTAAAGTAATTCCCTGAGACAATTCATGAATTACGTCTTGTATTGAAGTAATCATAAGATCAGTAGTACTATTTTGTCTTAGCTCTCCGTTAACTCTAGAGCATATCCTTAATACTGGAGGATTAACAAATTCATCTTTAGTGACAATACAAGGCCCCATTGGAGTAAAACCATCTAAACTTTTACCCAAATACCATTGTTTATGTCTTGTTTGAAGGTTTCTTGCACTCACATCATTTATTATAGTATAACCAAAAACATAATCAAAAGCTTTTTCTTTAGGTACATATTTAGCGTCTTTTCCAATGATCACTGCTAATTCAGCCTCATAATCTAGACTATCAACTATTTGTGGATAACTAGGGATATAATCACCATCAGCAGTCGCAGTATTAACTCTTTTAGAAAAATATACTGCATATGGTCTATCTCCACCAAAGGCTTCGTTTTTATATCGAGCAGATTCAACTGCATGTTCCATATAGTTGATACCTAAACAAATAATATCTTGATTAGGATTAGGTATTGGAGGCATTTTAGAAATATTCTCTATGGAGATATATTCCTTATCATTATTAGTTAATGATTTTTGTAGAAGATCCATTTCATGATCTGTTATGTTTTCTATTAAACTGATCATGCTATCATAATTAATGCCAAGAGATTTCATAGGATAAACTCCTTGCTCATTGAGAGCTAGTATTCCTACTTGCTCTATACCTTCATGCTTAAAAGTTACAAATTTCATAATACATTCCCCAATTCTAAAGATTTTTTATTTTAAAGTTGTATTGTAGCCCATTTCTAAAATAGAATGTAATTCTTAGTAATTATGATATAGTAATATGAATTTAAAACTGATATTACCGTATATTTATGCCTGTATTAAATTTACAAAAGTATAATGCAATCCATTCTTTTCATCAATAAATTTCTCTGATGTGTATTCAGTATTATAATTTGAATAATTAATTCCAGGGAAATATGTATCGCCTTCAAATTCTTCATCTACTTTTGTTAAGTATAATTTCTTTGCATAAGGGAGAAATTGTTTATAAATTTCAGCACCTCCAATTACAAAGACTTCATCTTCACACTCCGAATATCTTTGAAGTACTGAATTAAAATCGTGCTCTATTGTCACCTTATCTGAATCTACATTAAAATTATTATCTCTAGTTAGAACTATATGTTCTCTATTTGGTAAAATTCCAGGCAATGATTCAAAAGTTTTTCTACCCATAATCATTTTTTTGCCTGTAGTTATTTTTTTAAATCTCTTTAAATCCTCTGAAATATGCCATAATAATTTGTTATCTTTCCCGATTACATTATCTTTAGCAATAGCAACAATTATTGAAATCATTTATTATCCCACCTATCTTAGGCACAATCAAAAAGTATATTATTTTCTTTCATATGCCTTAAATTTAATTATACTGATACGTCCATTTTTATAGATTCATGATGCTTATAATCTTCTAATTTTATGTCGTCAGGAGTAAAATCATAGAAATTTGTAATTTCTGGATTGATCCAAAGTTTTGGAGCATTATATGCATCATTTTTTCTTGTAAGTTGAAGTTTCAAACCATCTACTTGATTTTCGTATATATGAGCATTATTTATTACATGAGTAAATAATCCTGGCTTAAGTCCAGTAACTTGAGCTAACAGATGAACTAATACAGCATACTGAGATGTATTAAATGGAACACCAAGTCCCCAATCTCCGCTTCGTTGAACAAGCATACAGTTGAGCTTCCCATCTGTTACATCCCACATTGTAAGAAAGCAGCAAGGATATAAAGGAGCGCTATCTAGGTATGGAATCTGCCATAAATTAATCATCATTCTTCTATCTTGTGGGTTATTTTTTAATGCATCTATTAATTTATCCATTTGATCGAACTTTTTCACTATCCAACCATAAGAAGTTCCAATAGTTCCGTCTTCCATCATCCATTCATCCCATATTTTTACGTTTTGAGATTGAAGTTCTTTTACACTGTTTGATTGATCTTTAAAGATCCAAAGAAGTTCTTTAACGGCAGTTTTAAATGCCACAAATTTTGTTGTTAGTATTGGAAATTCTTTTTCTAAATTAAATTGCATAATTTGATGAGGTAGTTTATAAGTCTTGACTCCAGTTCTGTTATTATCGAAGTAACCATTTTCTAATATATCATTAGCAATGGCTAAATATTTATCATCATATAAACTCATTATAGATATGCCTCCTTATATTTAAAAATTATTTTTATAATAAAATTATTCAATATACATTTTAACCTAAAGTATTTAACAAGTCATCCAATATATTTTATATAAAAGCATATTAAAAGTATATGGTCTTCAGAAGGAGTGTAAATTCAAGAAACTATTAGTATTTATTTTTAAAGATTTTTATATTACATATATTTATTCAAATATATGTAATATAAAACTAATTGTGTATTTTGCATTGCACAAGCAATAGTGTATAATAATGTTATATTTAAGAGAAATGGCGAGGTGGTATCCCGTGGGTTATACAGCACTATATAGAGAGTGGAGACCAAAGAATTTTGAAGACGTTGTTGGACAGGAACATATAACTACAACGTTAAAAAATGAAATTTTAAACGATAGAATTGCACATGCTTATCTTTTTTGTGGAACTAGAGGAACAGGAAAAACATCAACTGCAAAAGTAATGGCAAAGGCATTAAATTGTCTAGATTTACAAAATGGAGAACCATGTAACGAGTGTGAGATGTGTAGAAAAATAAATGAGGGATTAGCAATTGATGTAACAGAACTTGATGCCGCTTCTAATAATGGTATAGATAAAATTAGAGACATTATAGATGATACAAAATATCCGCCCCAGGAAGCTAGGTATAAAATATATATAATGGATGAGGTTCATATGCTTTCAGTAGGAGCAGTTAATGCGTTCTTAAAAACTTTAGAAGAGCCTCCTAAGAGAGTAATATTTATATTAGCCACAACAGATCCGCAAAAGCTACCTATAACTATTCTATCTAGATGTCAAAGGTTTGATTTTAAGAGAATAAGCCAAAAAGAAATATCTAGCAGACTTAAAAAGATAACAGATTCTCAGGGAATAACTTATGAGCAAAAAAGTTTGGATTTAATTTCAAGAGTCTGCGATGGTGCAATGAGAGATGCATTAAGTATATTAGATCAAGCGATTGCTATGGGTGAAGATAAAATTAACTACGAAGATTTAGTTAGTATATTGGGACTTGTGACAAATGAATATTTGTTTGACATAACTTATGCCATTATAGATAGAAGTATTGAAAAATCCATGATTATAATTGATAAGCTTGTTTATTCTGGTAAGGATATGCAATTGTTCATTAAAGATTTAATAGCACATTTTAGAAATTTACTTATGGTAAAGGTTACAAATAATCCAGAAGAAGTTTTAGACATGTCTCTTGAAAATATTCATTTAATTAAAGAACAGGGAAGAAAGATTAGAGTAGAAGAAATAATGAGAGCTATTAGAATACTTCAGGATTCGGAAACAAATTCAAAAGCTAGCAAGCAAAGTAGATTATATTTAGAGCTTGCTATTATAAAGATGTGTAAAATTGAGTATGATACTTCAAATGAGGTTATTTTATCAAGAATAAACAAGTTGGAGGAATCATTAAAAACTGGCAAGATTCGAATGGTTCAATCAGAAAATATTAATGAAGAATTAAAATCTGCACATAATAATATAGGAACTAATTCAAATAATAATCAAAGTAGAAATGCTATTAATAAGGGTAACATAAATAGTAACAGTGTTAATTTAGAAGCTAATCCAAATTCATCGTTAACAGTAGATGATGTTGGGAGAGTATGGACAGAAATATTAGAAAAGTTCAAGGCAAAGAGGGCAATGATTGTTTATGCTTCAATCGTTACAGCAAAGCCATATAGCTTAAAAAATGGTATAGCTACACTTGAATATGATTCAATGTATGCATTTAATAAAGATAGGTTGCAGAAGGCAGAATACAGAGAAATTGTGAATACCGTATTTTCAGAAGTTCTAAAGGAAAAAGTAATTGTAGATTATGTAGTAAAAAATGATAATGAAGTAAAAGATCAAGAAGAGTTATTAAAAGAAACAATCGAAGGAATACCATTTGAAATATATGATGAATAAGAAGTTACTTATTCATTAAACTTGAGTATTAATAAAAGATGTTTTATAATTAATGAATGAGATTCAAGAAAGAGGAGGATTTTTTATGGCAAAAGGTGGATTTCCAGGAGGCTTTGGTGGCGGAAATATGAATAACCTTATGAAGCAAGCACAAAAGCTTCAAAAGCAAATGGAAGATATGCAAAAGGAACTTGAGACAAAGGAATTTGAAGCATCAGTAGGTGGTGGTGCTGTAGTTGTAAAAGTAACTGGTAAAAAAGAAGTATCATCAATTAACATAAAACCAGAAGTTGTAGATGCAGATGACGTTGAAATGCTTGAAGACCTAGTAATGAGTGCTGTTAATGAAGCACTAAGAAAAGCAGAAGAGGAAACTTCAAGCAAAATGGGTAAACTAACAGGCGGAATGCCAGGCGGGTTATTCTAAGAATTTCAATAGTTATTAATAAGTTAGCATACAGGAGTGTAGAAGAAACTTCAGCCTGTATGCTTTTTATAATAGGCTAAAAATATAGATAAAGGAGAATTATAAATTATGATGGAGTTTTATCCAGTAGCCATAGAAAAGTTGATAGAAGAATTTGCCAAGCTACCAAGTATTGGACAAAAGACGGCTCAAAGATTAACATTACATATATTAAATCTTCCGGATGATGAAGTTAAGGAATTTGCGGATGCATTAGTTAAGGCAAAAGGAACGGTTAAGTATTGCTCGGTATGTGGAAACTTTACAGATAAAGATCCTTGTGCATTATGTGGGAATCCTAATAGAGATAAGGGTACAATATGTGTTGTAGAGCAGCCAAAGGATATTATGACAATGGAAAAGGTTAAAGAATACAATGGAGTATATCATGTATTACATGGAAATATATCTCCAATGCAAGGAAGAGGTCCTCAAGATATAAGAATTAGAGAGCTTGTTTCTAGAATGAACGAAGATGTAAAGGAAGTAATATTAGCAACGAATCCTAATATAGAAGGAGAGGCAACTGCAATGTACATATCTAAGATACTTAAACCTCTTGATGTTAAAGTTACTAGGATTGCTTCAGGTATACCTGTTGGTGGTGATTTAGATTATGCAGATGAAGTTACATTATCTAAGGCACTAGAGGGAAGAAAAGAGATATAAAATAAAGGAACCTAAATAAAATTAGGTTCCTAAAAAGTGTTACATAGATGGGAGTTAGAAGTTTCTATCTGCATGAGTGAAAAGCTTCTTAAGTATAATATATATAAATTTGAAAAAGTGTTACAGTATTAAAATAAATTATGAAATCAAATTATGTATATTTTTACCATTGAATGGATAAAATGGTAGTAAGAAGTTTTTTGGAGGGATTTACATGAATAAAAAAAATATTGTAGAGTACCTGATGAACAAGACTAATGACTCAACTATGTATGCTAAGTTATTACATGATATGGAAATTGCAAAAATGGAAATAAATGTGGCTCGTAGCATGTTTAATAATGTTAACGATGACAAATTAATAGAAGTAGCTATTTATTCAGAGAATGTTGCAAGAAAAAGATATGATTACTTATTATCAATAGCAAGAGAAAAGGGGATAAGAGTAGAACATAATTATGTAGTAGAAAATAATGTACGAATTGTTGAATAAATAAAGTGGGGGAGCTAAATATGGAGGGACAATATTTAATATATGGATTAGCAGGGATAATATTATTATTTTTAATGATAAGATTATTAAAATGGCCGATAAAAATACTTATAAATGGTATCATAGGCGTTGTAATATTATATTTAGCTAATTTTATAATTGCAAATCTCGGATTAATAGGCATAAATGTTAATTTTTCGCTGGCGATTAATCCAATTACCGCTTTGATAGCAGGTTTTTTTGGAGTTCCTGGTGTTATTGTTTTGATTATAATAAGGTTATTTCTTTAATTGAGTTTTAGAATTTTCATTTAGAGAATTTTGACATTGCAAAATTTAATAATTGTTCAAAGATTGTCTGTATTTAGAAATATAAAAAGTTCATTATGTTTCTAAATACAGATTTTGTTATTTTTAATTATAATTATGTTTGTTAATTAAGTGATTTTGAGTTAATATTTAATGTATAAGGATTAAAATTCCTAGAGTATTATTTATTTTCCAAGGGGGGACTCTTTTAACTTATTGAGATTAGTTTTATATTGAAATTAATATAGTAATTTTTTATGTATAAACAATAAAAGAGTATATTATGAGTTACGTATAAGAAATAATTTATGAAGGGGAAAAGAAAGTGAACAAAGAATTTCTTAAAAAGATTATAATAACGGGAATGACAACTCTAATGGTAACAAACATGTGTTATATCTCAGCATCAGCTAAATGGATTAATGATAAGAACAATGGTTGGAGTTGGTTAGATGGAGATATTAAAATTACTGGTTGGAAAGAAATTGATGAAAAGTGGTATTATTTTAATACAGATGGAATAATGAAAACAGGATGGCTTAGTGATAATGGAAAATGGTACAACCTATCTAATAGTGGAGAGATGACTATAGGTTGGAAAAAGGTTGGTGAAAAGTGGTATCACTTTAATAATGATGGGGTAATGAGCATAGGATGGGTAAATGACAATGGCACTTGGTATTATACTAATTTTAGTGGAGAAATGGAAACTGGAACATTAGGCATAAGTGGCAAAGTTTATACTTTCTCTGATAGCGGAGAAATGCTAAATGGTAATACTGAGCAAATAGAAAGTGGATCAGAGAATGTAAATGGTGTAAAGGATGACACGAATTCTCGTATTGCATATGTTGCGACAAATAATGATTCATTAAACGTTCGATCAGATGCATCAACTTCGTCAGATATAATTGACAATATATACAGAGGTGCACAGGTTAAAATTGTTGATGATGAAAAGAATGGATTCTATCCCATAATAATAAATGGAAAAAGGGGATGGGTAAGCTCTAAATGGGTCACGTTTAATAAACCTGAAGATGATACAACAAAGAGTCCAACCTCTTCTAATATACCTAATTCTAGTGTAGATACTCCATCAGTAGATAATAAAAATTCTAATGCGATCAGTAGTTCGCTTAGTGATATAAGGAATACACAGCCAAGTACAGATAATAAGTATTACTATTCTGATGATAATCTTTTTTATAAAGTTAAACTTTCGCCACCATTTTATAGTGGAGGAAAACCGATTAAAGGAAATTGTACATGGTATGCTTGGGGACGCGCTTGGGAAATTACAGGAGTAAAGCCAAGTGATGCAGGATTTATAGGAAATGCCTATGAATGGTGGGACGCAAATCAAAAAAGCGGTAAATACCAGTATGGTTCTCAACCTAGAGTAGGAGCTATTGCAGTTTGGAAATCTAACATGCCTAATTCTGGAGGCGATGGACATGTAGCAATAGTTGAAAAAATAGATGGTGGTAAAATTTATATATCAGAATCAACTTGGAATGGTGTAACTTTTAGGTATAGAGAAATATATGATACCAATTATTTATATGGATATATTTATCTGGACAAGGCAAACCACTAAGAATTTCATAAGCTAAAGGGGCTAGGGAGTAGTTTTTATTAGTGAAACATAATAAATATTATTGCACATGTAATATAAACAGAGGTTAATAGTAAGTTATAAAAGCTAATTATAAAAAGCTATCCTGAAAGAGAGGTGTAGTAATGAAAAAAATTAAAAAGTTAAGTATAGTAGCAAGTATAGTAGCATTTATGCTGGTTGTATCTAATGGATCACATAATGTTGCAATGGCAGAGGAATCATCAGTAACAAACAATAGTCAAGGAGTAAGATTAAATGATGATTTTTATGATGCAGTAAATAGTGATTGGATTAAAAATGCTAAAATTGAAGATGGAAAATCTACTGCGTCTACTTTTGATGATGTTGAGAATAAAGTAACAGAACAAATCAAAGATATAATTAACAATTTGTTGATTAATAAGGATGCGTATAAAGAAAATAGTGATGAGAAGAAAATAATAAATATTTACAATAATACTTTAAATATAGAAGCAAGAAATAGAGAAGGGATAAAACCAGTAAAGGAAAATTTAGATGAAATTAAATCAATTGGAACAATAGATGATATTACTAAGCTCTGGAAGGATAAGAGGATATTAAACTCAACAATAAAGTTTTCTGTAGAAAAAGATATAAAAGATGTGAAAACAAATATACTTTATATAAGTCCTATTGCGCTTAGTTTAGGGGATTCAGATGAATATACTAATCCAACAGAGAATAGCAAAAAAGAGCGTAAGTTAACGGAAGATTATTATAATAAAATATTGATGTTAAGTGGATATACTCAACAAGAATCTCAGAAAAAAGTTGATGATATGTTTAAATTTGAAGAAATGGTAGCTCCGTATATTAAAGGAAAAAAGGAAAAGGCTACAACTAAGAATTTGATTGATGAACAATATAATGTATATACAGTAGCAGAATTAAATAATTTAGCTCCTAATTTAAATCTACCAGAAATTATGAATTATATGGGAATAGACAAAGCTAATAAGATTATTTTAGAAGATCCAGAATGGTTGAAAGCATTTAATAAATTATATAATCAAGAAAATTTACCTCTCATTAAAAATTATATTGAAATAGTTAATTTACTATATGCATCAAATTATTTAAGTGAGGATTTTGAAAATGCCAATAAAGAATACGCAAGTAATATGCTAGGCATAACTGGTAATGTATCAAAAGAGGAAGAGGCCGTTGATAATGTAAATTCTATGATGGGAATGGCTATTGGAAGACTTTATTCTGAAAAATATGTTCCTGAAAAGACTAAAAAAGATGTAGAGTCCATAACAAAGGATATTATAGCAGTTTACAAAAAGAGAATTGATAATCTTGATTGGATGAGTAGTCAAACTAAAAAAAATGCTATTGATAAGCTAGATAAGTTAAAGATAAAGATAGCGTATCCTGACAGTTGGAATGATTATTCAAAGTTAGATATTAAATCATACGAAGAAGGTGGATCACTTTTCCAAAATGCAATGACACTTAGAATATTTGAGCGTGATAAGATGTTTAATAAAATAAACAAACTAGTGGATAAAGATGAAGATCAGTTTAAACCTCAAACAGTCAATGCTTTTTATAGTGCAACAGAAAATTCAATTATTATACCAGGCGGAATAATTCAAGGCCATTTTTATGATGTAAATGCACCTAAGGAAGTTAATTTAGGCGGAATTGGAGTTATTATTGGTCATGAAATTAGCCATGCCTTTGATAATACTGGAGCTCAATATGATTCTGATGGTAACCTTAATAATTGGTGGACCGAAGAGGATTATAAAGAATTCATGCAAAAAACTCAAAAGGTTGCAAATTTTTATAGTCAGATTGAAGCAATGCCTGGTGAAAAGTTAGATGGCAATCTTACTGTGGGAGAAAATATTGCAGATATAGGTGGAGTATCCTGTCTTTTAGATATACTAGGCGAAATGAATAATGCAAATTATAAAGCGTTTTTTGAAAGTTATGCAGTTACTTGGAGGCAAATAACAACAAAAGAATATGCAACATATGCATTAATCATAGATGTTCACTCTCCTAATAAGGCTAGAGTAAATGCAGTCCTACCACAATTTCAAAAGTTCTATGACACATATGGAATTACTGAAAAAGATGGTATGTATGTTAAGCCGGGGGATAGAATAGGGATTTGGTAAATGATATCTTATATGTTTTAAGTGAAAAAGTAGGTAGCTTTTCAAAAAAGCTATCTATTTATTTATTAATGGCTTATAATTTGACATTCATTAATTTTGAGTTAATAATAATGTAAGTATAAAGTTAAAGGAGTAGTGATACTATTATGCCAGCAGGAAATGGAGTAAATTGCGGAGATTGTGGAGAGCTAAAGCAAGGAAGATGTAATGGAAAGGATCTGACTTGTTTATGTTATAAGTGCCCAAGAAAATTAGCACAATGTATGTGTGTTAAATATTGTAGAGAAACTGAATCAGTATTATATTTTGATGAAGAGAATTAAAATATAACTTTATAATTACTTTAAATGTACTCCTAAAGGAGTATGCTTAGTATAAAAAATAATCAAATGATAATGTTGAAAGACGAATAGTGAAAGAGTAAAATAATGTATAAGTAAATTGATATGTGCAAAGAGGCATATGTAAATATCTCATTAAGAGAATTACATATGCCTCTTATTTTATATTATTCAATACTTTAGGAAAGGAAGTTTTAGCAAATGCGTAGTTTAGAAACAAATGATTGGATGGTTATTAACAATATAGTATATCAGATTAATTCTATTGAGAATTCTACTACTATGCGAAAAAATTTCCTTACTCAGATGGCTTTAGTTTTAGATTTTGATAGTGCTGACTTTTATATTGCATCAGAATTAAATAGTCATACATTGGTTAAACCAGTATTTTACAATTACAAGCCTAGAGCAGATGAAAATTACATGGACAAGTATGACAGTATAGATTATAGCAGGGGATTAATGTTTGGTGGTAAAAGTAAAGTATATAGAGAAAGTGATATTATTTCAGAGAAAAAGAGAGTAGAGACGGAATACTATAAAAAGTACTTTGAACCTAACAATTGGCATCATACACTAAATATGATATTGGCACACAAAAATCAGTTTGTTGGTGTAGTATGTTTCTTTAGAATAAAAGGAAAAGAAGATTTTATATATGAGGATTCTTTTGTACTTGATATTATTAAAGAACATTTAGCCTTTAGGCTATATCAGGATCTAAATAATAATTCCATGGGTGGAGAAAAAATATCTATTTCCCAGTGTGTAGATACTTATGGATTAACCAAAAGGGAAGAAGCTGTGTTATGTGAACTAATGAATGGATTAGAGAACAGTGAGATTAGCAATAAATTATGCATTACAAATAATACATTAAAGAAACATGTACTTAATATATATAGAAAGCTAGGTATTAAGAATAGAGTTCAGCTATTTAAGATGGTTAAAGAAAGAGGATGAGAATACTACTTTAGGGGTATCTATATATTAAAAAGGATAATTAAAATGGTGTTTTTGGTGAATTGTTATAAAAAGATTTTGATAGTATATTATTCACAAGAAGTAGTGAAATAGTTGTTTAGATGGAAGTTTGTATATAATTTTGCAATTAGGGAGGAGAGAGGTTATGAAAGAAATAGTATTAATTATAAGACCGGAAAAATTAGAAATTATTAAAAGTATTTTGGATGAATACCACTGTGGTGGAATGACAATATCAACCGCAATGGGATGTGGAACTCAAAGAGGCTCGCTAGAAGGTGTAAATGAGATTAAGGGTTTAAAAACAAATATAAATTTATTACCCAAAATTAAAGTCGAGGCAGTAGTAGAGGACAATATAATAGAAGATATTATTTTATCAGTAATAGACAAGGTAGGAACTGGCAATGTTGGAGATGGAAAAATTTTTGTTAGAAATATAGAACAAGTTGTTCGTATTAGGACAGGTGAAAGAGGAAGTAAGGCTTTATAATTATAAATATTTAGATGCAAGGGTGCATAAAGGTATGAATATCTTTATGCACTTTTTTGTTTTAGCTCATGATAGAAGAGTTAGGAAATTATAAGCATAAAAGCTATTTTTATTTAGAGGAGTGATTTAGATGATAAAAGGTATATTAAAGAAACTTATATTAAGTATAACAATAGGATGCATGGTAACAATGAGTTTATCTGGCTGTGGTTCAAATACTCAATCAACTTCTAATGGAAGTACAGGTGAAAATTCTGGTGAAAGTAAGGAATTAAATGTTATCTGCTGGTCCGAATATCTGCCTGATGACGTCCTAAAAGGTTTTGAAGAAAAGTATGGAGTTACAGTTAATATGACTACATTCACTGATCCAGATGAAATGCTTGCAAAAGTTAAATCAGGAAGTAAAGGGACATATGATATGATTATTGGCCCGGCTCAAGATATTGATATACTAAAATCTCAAGATTTGATTCAAAAATTAGATACAAGTAAAATAGAGAACTTCAAAAATATTGATGAGCAATATTTACATGAAGCAAATGATCCTAAAAATGAATACAGTATTCCTTATTTGGGTACAAGCATATTGATAGCAGTTAATACAGATAAAATTAAGGATAATATAAAATCATATAAAGATTTATTGAATCCTAAGTATAAAGATACCATGGTTGTTGTTGAAGATGCCAGACCAATAGTCGGGATTGGATTAATGACAAATGGATATAAGATAAATGATACAAGCGATGAAGGATTAAAGAAAGCAGAGGACTTTTTAACACAATTGAAACCAAATATTCATGCATTCAACGGTGATAGCCCAAAGACATTATTATTAAATGGTGAGTGTTCATTAGGCCTTGTTTATGGAGGGGAATGCGCTTTAGCAGCTAAGGAGAATCCAGCAATTAAAGTAGTTTATCCAGAAGAAGGCATTTATTTCACATTTGATATGATGATGAAAGTGAACGGAGCTAAGAATTCTGAGAATGCAGACTTACTAATGAACTATATATTAGATCCAGAAGTGAGTGCTACTATTTCAAAGACTTTCCCATATGTAAATCCAAACAAAGCAGCTAAAGATATTCTAGGAGACGACTTTAAAAATAACAATATTATGAATATCCCAGAGGCTGAAATGAAGAAAAGTCAAGGGTTACAAGATATTGGAGAAAATGTATCAAAAATAACTGACTTATGGACTAAGTTTAAAGGATAAGGGTGAAAAATAAGACTTTGGAGGGGATTAAATGTCTGAGGTTATCGTGAAAATAGATAATATAAATAAAAAATACGGAGATAATCATGTAGTTAGAGATCTATTTATTGACATAAAAAAAGGTGAATTTTTAACTATGCTTGGCCCCTCAGGTTGTGGTAAAACTACAACCTTGAGAATGATAGCAGGCTTCGAAACACCTACTAGTGGAAGCATTTATATTGAGGGTGAAGAGGTTCAAAACTCTGAACCTTATGAGAGAGAAGTAAATACAGTTTTCCAAAACTATGCACTATTTCCTCATATGACTATTTATGATAATTTAGCTTTTGGATTATCAGTCAAGAAAGTTAACAAAGCAGAAATTAAACAGCGTGTTACAGAAATTCTCGAGCTAGTGCAGCTAGTGGGATTTGAAAATAGAAAACCAGATCAATTATCAGGTGGACAAAAACAAAGGGTTGCAATAGGAAGAGCCCTTATAAATAGACCAAAGGTTTTGCTGCTAGATGAACCTTTAGGAGCTTTGGATTTAAAATTAAGAAAGCAAATGCAATTTGAATTGAAGCGTCTCCAAAAAAAGTTGGGAATTACATTTGTTTATGTCACTCATGATCAAGAGGAAGCACTTACAATGAGTGATAGAATTGCAATTATGTATGGAGGAGATTTAGAGCAAATAGGAACACCAAAGGAAATATATGAAAAGCCAAAATCTAAATTTGTGGCAGATTTTATTGGAGAATCAAATATTTTTTATGGAGTTGCTAATAAGTTAGAGAATGATTTATCAAGAGTAAAATTAGAAAATGGAGATGCTATAGTATTGGATTCTCAGGTTATGGATAATGAAATAATTTATGTTCTAGTAAGGCCTGAAAATATAAGATTATCTAAGGAAGCGATAGAAGGATTTACTCTTGTAGGAAAAGTAAAAGAGCATGTCTATATTGGGAATGTTAATAAAACAATAATTATGCTTCCAACAGGAATGGAGATAAAGATGAATACTACTCCAAAAGTGGAATTACTACCAATAGGTTCAGAAGTATATGTGTATTGGGAAAAGGAAGATGCAGTTGTTATTAAATCACAAAGCCAAGAAGTCTTCAATGTTGTAGATAATCCCGTATTTACAGTAGAGAACCAAACAAAATAAGGAGGTGCTTAAATGAAAAGTAAAAAGAAAATAAACATGCCTCTTATAACCACAGTTGGTCCAGTTTCAGCATGGATGATTTTGCTAGTAGCTATTCCATTTATTTATGTCTTCGTTATGAGTTTTATGAATAAGGGGGCTTATGGTGGAGTTGTTATTGGATTTACATTAAATAATTTTATACAAGTATTTGATCCGTTATATTTAAAGGTTTTTGGTGAATCATTTTTGATTTCGACCTTTACGACTGTAATCTGCATAGTAATTGCATATCCATTTACTTACTTTATAGCCCAAAAAACAACTATAAAGAAGACAGTTTTTATGGCTATGGTAATAGTTCCTTTCTTGGTAAGTTCGTTAATTAGACTTTTTGGATGGATCAATTTACTTCGCAAGGACGGTATTATCAATTCACTATTGTTGAAATTAGGAGTAATTAATGAACCACTTCAACTAGTATATAATACAACCGGGGTAATGATAGGTCTAGTATATATGTTATTACCATTCATGATTTTACCTTTATATAGCTCAATTGAAAAATTGGATAAATCGCTTTTGGAAGCCTGTAGTGATTTAGGAGCAAAACCTATTACTTCTTTTATAAAAGTTACCTTACCACTTACGATGCCGGGAATATTTGCAGGCAGTATTCTAGTATTTATTCCTTCATTAGGATATTTCTTTGTTACTGACTTACTTGGAGGAAGTAAAACTCAAGTAATTGGTAATGTTATTAGAACTCAATTTATAACCGCCAGGAATTGGCCACTCGGATCAGCAATTTCAATATTTTTAATTGTAATTACTTTGGTACTTGTATGGTTATACCAAAAATCAGGTGGTAATATGGACGACTTAGGAGGTATGTAAAATGACAAAGATGCAGAAAAAGAATATATCTAGAATATTTAAAAATATTTATATTTATCTTGTTTTCTTATTTTTATATCTTCCTATCTTTTATGTAATTATTTTTTCATTTAATACTTCAAAGTTAAATATTACTTTCGAAAATTTCACTTTTCAATGGTATGGGACCTTCTTCAAAAATAGAACTTTAATGGAGGCGCTTTCAAATACTTTGATTATTGGGATTATAAGTACTATTATTTCAACTATTATAGGAACTATTGGTGCTATAGGGCTAAGTAAATACAGATTTAGAGGAAGAGATGTAATAGATAAATTATTATACATCCCTATAGTAATTCCAGAAGTAGTACTTGGTATTGCTCTACTTTCAATATATTCAGTTCTTAGTATTCCTTTAGGATTAATTAGTATTACTTTATCTCACATTACTTTCAGTATTCCTTTTGTTGTAATAACAGTGAGAGCAAGACTTGCCGGATTTGACAAATATCTTGAAGAAGCAGCTATGGATTTAGGTGCAAATAGGATTGTGACTTTCTGGAGAGTAACGTTACCGCTCATAATGCCAGGAGTTTTGTCTGGTGCTATGCTGGCATTTTCATTATCTATTGATGATGTTGTAATTAGCTTCTTTACAGCTGGACCAGGAAGTACAACACTTCCACTTAAAATTTTCTCCATGGTAAAGACTGGAGTAACACCAGAAGTAAATGCTTTATCCACAGTAATAATGGTTATAACTATTATAATTATAGCTTTAAATACTGCATTTCAAGTTAGGAAGCTTAAGGCACAATAAGAGAATAGTAGAACGGTATGTTTACCTTTTATTTATTTTCATGTTCATAAAGATAATAAGGAATAAAGGTTTACTAACTTGAATAAGAGGGTGAGTTAATGATTAAATACGATGTTGTTATTAAGAATGGAATCATAATAGATCCAGAGCGAAAAAAGAGCACTATTGCTAATATTGGAATCCTGAATGGAAAAATAAAAGCTATAACAAGAGAAGATATGGAAGGTAACATTGAATTAGATGTAAGAGGCAAAATAGTATGTCCAGGTATTATAGATATTCATGCTCATGTAGAGGGAGATTTAGATTGTGCTAGAGTGCTAGCAGCCATGGGAGTTACTACAGTATACAATGGTAATTGTGGAATGTCTCCAGAAAATATTAAGGAATTCTACAATAAGTATGATAGTTTTTTAATCAATCAAATAGAACAAATTGGACATATTACTCTGAGAGAACAAGTTGGGGTTACTGATAGATATAAATCATCCAGCGATGAAGAAATTGAAAAGATGAAGGGTATCCTTGAAGAAGCATTTGAATTTGGAGTCAGCGGATTATCATTCGGACTTGAATATGTTCCTGGAAGCTCAAGGAAGGAAGTATTAGAACTAGCAAAAGTTGCAGCCCAATATGGAAAGTTAGTATCAATTCATACAAGGTCAGACTCCTATGGTGGCCTTTCTAGCTTAAGAGAAGCTATTGATATAACTAGAAAAACAGGTGCAGCTGTAAATATATCTCATCTAACTTACCAGTTTGGAATGGGAATGGCAACAGAAGCTCTTCATATGATAGAAGAAGCTTTAGCCGAAGGGCTAGATATATCCGTAGATAGCGGATTGTATAGTGGATTTGCGACTTCCATTGGAAGTGCTGTTTTTGATGAAGGCTGCATAGAAAAGTGGGGATGCGATTATAGCAGCTTAATAGCTGGGACTGGTAAATATAAAGGTAAGAGATTAACCAAAGAAATTTATGAAGAACTTAGACGAAATTATCAGGATGATACGGTCATAGGCATGGTGGGAGAGGAATATGAAGTATTTGAAATCCTAGAAAAACCTTATGTAATGGTCTCTACAGATGCGGGAACATTATACGATGCTGGAGTTCCAGGTCATCCCCAAGATGCAGGGACATATCCTAAATTTTTTAAAACTATGGTAAGAGAGCAGCATAGAATCACGTTAATAGATGCTATAAGACGATGCACATACATGCCGGCAAAACGCTTAGGATTAATAAATAAAGGATTTATTGGAGTTGGAGCTGATGCAGATATTTTAATATTTGATGAAAAAATAATAGAAGATAAAGCAGATTATCCATGCTTTGGAGCTACAGACACAAGGCCAGAAGGCATTGAATATGTTTTTGTAAATGGAGTTATTACAGTAAAAGGGAAAGAAGTATTGGATATAAGTGCAGGGAAAACTATTAAAGATAAGTGTCTTATGTGGAATTGGGAGCAATGATAAGTATGGAATAAACTAATAAGGTCTACCACAAATATTCTTGAGAATATTAGAATATATATTCTTCGGAATATTACCATAAATATTCTTAAGAATAAGTATTCTGTACCATATATATTCTTCAGAATATGCTTAAAAAATCGGGAGCTACAGATATTTTATTAGAATTTGAAATTAATTGTTAATAGAAATTAATCTGTGAAATTCACAGCAAAATAAATTGTTGGCAAAAATAAGTTGAGAGATCTTATATTAATTAAATGAGAGGAAGAGATATTATGGAAATTAAAAAGATGTACATCAATGGTGAATGGGTAGAAGCTATTTCTAAAAAAACGAGAGATGTAATAAATCCAGCTAATGGACAAGTAATTGCAAAGACAACAGAAGGCGGGATTGAGGATACTAAGCTAGCAATTGCAGCTGCAAAAGAATCTTTTTATGGAAAAGGTGAATGGAGGAGAATGAATGCACAAGCTCGTGCTGATATTCTTTTACAAATTGCAGATAAGATAGCAGAAAAAAGAGATAAATTTGCAATGCTCGATACAATAGATAATGGAAAACCTCTTCGTGAGGCAGAAGGTGACATAGATGACGGAATTCATTGTTTTAGATATTATGCAGGCTTAATCACAAAACCATATGGAGGAGTTTATGATGTAAATGATGGATTTGGGCAAATGCACTCATACACAGTTCATGAACCAGTAGGGGTATGTGGACAAATCACTCCATGGAACTACCCATTTTTAATGGCAGTTTGGAAGTTAGCGCCAGCTATTGCGGCAGGAAACAGTGTCGTATTTAAACCTAGTTCAAATACTCCTTTATCAACAATTGCATTATTTGAAATATTTGATGAAATAGGGCTTCCAAAGGGATCTGTTAATTTGGTATTAGGTTCAGGTGGAACTGTAGGGCAGGAAATAGCTGAAAGTAATGATATAGACATGGTTACTTTCACAGGAAGTACAGAAGTAGGACAAAGTATTGCAAGAGCTGCTGTAGGAAACCTTAAAAAAGTTGGCCTAGAACTTGGGGGGAAATCACCAAATATTATTTTTGCGGATGCGGACTTTGAAGGAGCAGTTGAATGGGCCATGGTTGGTATATTCTTTAATCAAGGTGAAGTTTGTTCAGCAGGTTCTCGTATTATTATCGAGGAGTCAATTAAGGATAAGTTTGTAGCACGTCTTGCAGAAAAAGCAAATGCAATGACTATAGGAAATCCAGTAAATAATCCAGATATGGGTCCGTTAGTTTCAAAAGAACATATGGAAACAGTATTAAAATATATTGAGATAGGTAAGAATGAAGGTGCAACCCTAGTTTGTGGTGGAGAAAGATACACAGAAGGAGAATGTGCAGAAGGATATTATGTGAGACCAACTATATTTGACAACTGTACTTCAGATATGACAATTGTAAAAGAAGAAATCTTTGGACCTGTTGTGACAATACAAACATTTAAAACAGAAGAAGAAGCTATAGCATTAGCAAATGATACCGTATATGGTTTGGCAGGAGCAGTATTTACATCAGATGGAACTATAGCATTAAAAGTAATTAAGGAAATTAGAGCAGGTATCACGTGGATTAATTGTTATAATCCAACTTTCAACGAAGCACCATGGGGAGGATATAAAATGAGTGGATATGGTAGAGAACTAGGTGTCCACGGTTTAGAAGAATACCAAGAAATAAAACAAATAAACATCAATTTAACCCCAGGACCAATTGGCTGGTACGAACATTAAATTTGGTATAAAATACTTGCAGTTTGTATGAAAGTTTAAGTTTACTTTTAAACACTTCGCAAAAACATATATTACCTTTATTTGTTTGGTGTAAATTTAAGGTGACAGCATATTTAGGCAAGTATTTTTATCTCTAAATAAAGTATCTGTATGTTAAAAAATACGTAAAGGGAAAGCAAACAAAGAAATAGAACACATATATGTATTCTATTTCGGTTGTCCATTGCCTCTCTTTAAGTATTTAGTTATTCTCTAAATTTTAATAAGCTCCATTTAGTAGACACATTGAATTTGCGGTATAAATTCTGAATGTGTTTTTTTAGTGTATATCCACTTATATAAAGTTTGTTTGCAATTTCATCATTATTCATATCCTGAAAAATTAATTGTAAAACTTCTACTTCGCGATTAGTCAAATTATACTTCGAGGCTAGATTTGCCATAGAGAAAGATATATTGGAAGAATTTTTTGAATCCTTTGTATAATATTCATAAAAGCGAAGATTGAGATGATCGCTAAAGGCCTTTACAATGAACATCTCATCGGAGGTAAAATCTCCTTCTTCTCGTTTACGATAAATTGTGAGAACTCCTAAAAATAAATCATTATATACGAGATTTAATTGTAATGAGTAATGAAGCCTAAATGGCTCGTAGCATTTCTTATATAGTACTGTTTTCACTCTCTCTTCTTCAGGCATTAAATCGCTTTCACGAATAAGTAGGCATTGTCCGCTCAACATTACCCAACGAGTATAATCTTCATCTTCATTTAAAAGGTAATTTTTTTCAGTATCTGAGTAAACCTCAGGGACACAGATGGGATCACATACCAAGTTCTTCGAATTAGTATGGTCAGCCATTAAAATACTGGAGGCTGTATTAGGAATTAACATTTTTAGTAGGTTCAAAAATGTTATTTTCATTGTATCAAAATCCGGAATGCTATATATCTGATAAATTATATTATTTATTAATAGAAATTCATTATTTTGCATATAGATACCTTCCATAACTATATATTACTAATATTTATATCTGCATAAATATTCTATAAATATGCGAGATTATTAAAGGTATTTTACCATAAATTACATAAATTGTACATGTAGTTATAATACTTAAATATTATTGTAAGTATATACTAACAAGGAAAAAAGATACTTATAAAGTAGTATACGTACTTCTAAAATAATGCAATAACCATACATTGAGAGAATTGTTTTAACTAGGGCATTTGATTTATAATAATATCAATAAAGAAAATAGATTAAATACAACGACGTATTACTGATTTAAAATCATTGTAATGCGTCGTTTTAATTTTAGAAAGGGAGTAATTATTATGGCACAAAGAAAACAAATTATTGAAGATTTAAACAGAGTTATAGGATATATAAAAAGCGATGGATTAACAAACGAGGAAAAAGAATCAATTACAAAGGATACAATAAATTATTTTGATAACTATGTAAGTCCAGGATGGCTTAAATACAGAAAATCAGTATCAACAAATGCAGCAGTTGTAGAATGGACAGATCAGGGAGCATATTGCACAGGATTATATGGAGAAGAATTTATAGATTGCCTAGGTGGATTTGGAATTTATACATGTGGGCATAGAAATGAGGAAATACTTGATGTTGTAAAAGCACAACTCGATCATCAAGCATTACATTCACAAGAATTATTAGATCCATTAAGAGGATATCTCGCAAAAGCAGTTGCTGAAATCACACCGGGTGATCTAGAATATTGCTTTTTCACTAATGGAGGAGCAGAAGCAGTAGAAATGGCATTAAAGCTTGCAAGAATTGCAACAGGTGGAAGATGGTACATTTCAACAGTGGGAGCGTTTCATGGTAAATCAATGGGGGCTATTTCAATGGGGGGGAAGAGCACATACAGAGTGCCGTATACACCAATGGTACAGCAAGTTCAACACGTTGAATATGGCAATGCAGAAGATATAAGGAAAGCTATAAGTAATCTATATGCAGTAGGCGAGAAAGTTGCAGCTGTTATATTAGAGCCAATACAAGGTGAAGCAGGGATTATCATTCCACCAGAAGGTTATTTACAAGAAGTTCGTGAAATATGTGATGAATATGAAGTTGCTCTAATATTTGATGAAATTCAAACTGGAATGGGCAGAACTGGAACAATGTGGAGATGTGAAGCAGAAGGTGTGACTCCTGACATAATGACTTTTGGTAAGGCGTTTGGTGGAGGAATAATGCCAATAACAGGTATTATATGCAGACCTAAAATGTGGACACAAGAATTAGTGGACAATCCATGGCTTTTAGGATCACCAACTTTTGGAGGAAATCCAGTTTGCTGTTCAGCAGCGCTTGCTACAATAAAATATATGCTGGAAAATGATGTTCCAGGACAATGTAAAGAAAAAGGTAAATATTTAAAGTCAAGGTTAGAAATGTTATGGAAGAAGTATCCTACAGTTATAAATGAGGTAAGAGGTACTGGACTTATGTTAGCAGTAGAGTTTCGGGAAAGTGATATAGGATACTCTGTTGCTAAGGGGTTATTTAAAAGAGGCGTTATGACTGCAGGAACTTTAGTAAATGCTAAATGCATCCGTTTTGAACCGGCAGCTGTTATTTCAAAAAAAGATATGGATAATGTTATTGAGAGAATGGATTCAGCATTGGAAGATACAAAAAAGGAATTTAATATTTAGAAGTAAAGATGCTATATATCAATGTATATAGCATTTTTTTCATGATAAGGAGATATGTGCTTATGAGACAATTAATGCTAGGTCCTGTGATATATAAATATAATGATTGTAAAACTTTTTGTAGGGAATTTCACATAGGCAAAGATGATCTGATAATTACAAGAAAAGAAATATATAATAATTGCTTGAAATTTAATGTAAATGAATCAGCAGTTCTATTTAAAGAGAACTATGGAATTGGAAATATGTCTGAGGATATCGTTGAGAGTATGTATGAACATGTTAGAAGAATATCTCATGAAAGGATTATTGCTATTGGCGAGAAATGTATTTTAGAGATCGGAAAAATATTTTCCTTAACAAATATTTCTCCAGTTGTAGATTTATACAATAATAAGTTAGAAATAATTAAAGAAAAAGAATTAGTATTAGTCCCAACTAAACTTGGTATTGGAAGTGAAGTAAATAATGTTTCTGCATTAGAATTAAAAGAAAATAATATGAAAGTAAGCCTTGTTGCAGATGAATTATATGCTGATAGTACAGTTATGATAACAGAATTACTAAGCAAATTACCACTACACCTGCTTATAAGTAGCTCTATAAATGCATTAATTCATGCAATTGAATCGTATTTATCTCCCAGAGCAACTGAATATACTAGGCTTTTTTCTTTAAAAGCTGTTGAAATACTATTTACAAGCTATAAAAATATTATAAACAAGGAAATGGCTATGAGTAGTCAGATATTAGATGATTTTCTTTTAGCAGGCAATTATTCAGAAATTGCTTTTGCAAATACAGGTGGGAAGGATTTAGATGTAATTAAGCAGGCATTAAGAAAAAAAGATAATACAGTTATGTATGGAGAAGCTAATTATATTACGTTTGTGGAAATGATTAAATTTTATCAGGGTATATATCCTGATAGTGAGATTAGAACATTGAGTGGACTTTTTGCAAATTTGTTAGAGTGCGACACTAGCGAAGTGTTTGAACAAGTAGAGAATCTATTATGCAATCTAATTGTAAAAAGTTCATCAAGTAAGAGGAGATAGATTAAATATAGAAGAAACAAATAAATACTATTTTACATCAGATTATGATATCAAAAAAAGTATGGAGTTTAATAAGAATGATCTATATTTTTTTGATATAAAAGAAATTGTAATTGGAATAATAAGTTATAGCTTTGTACTGGAAAGAATATAATATTGATCATTAGAAACTAGTTAAAATCACGAATATTTAGATTTATAATGCATATATTTAGTTCATCATAATGGTAATATTTTATGAAATTTATATAGAATTGATATTATCTATTTCAAATATAATGTTGACATTTTTAGAGAATAAGATTATTATTATAGTATTAAATTGAGAATAAATTAAATTTTATGGAGTAAAAATTAAATATTGATAAATAGATAACAACGGAGTTATTAGACATTTTAGTTTTGTTTAATGACTCCATTGCCATAATATATTGAAATTTTTAAGCGAATGTGGAAGCGCTTCCAAGAAAACAGAAAATATTTAAAATTTTATTAAAAACTTTAAATATTCATACAGAATTTCCAAATATTAAAAAATAAATTATATAAAATAAAAAAAGAAGGAGAGAAATACATGTTAAAATATATTGGAAAAAGATTTCTTATAAGCCTTGTAACGATATGGGCTATAATCACAATAGTATTTTTTCTAATGAGACTTATGCCAGGGGGACCATTTGATGGTGAAAAGTTAACACCACAAATTAAGGCAAATATGGAAGCTAAATATGGAATGGACAAGCCAGTATTAGAGCAATATGGGATGTACATGAAGAATTTAGTTCAAGGAGATTTTGGCGAATCAATGACTTTTAAGGGAAGAGGCGTTACAGATACTATAGCTAAATCTTTTCCAGCATCTGCAAAAATTGGAGGCGTAGCAGTAGGAATGGCTGTGATAACAGGTATAATTCTTGGAGTGCTTGCAGCTCTTAAAAATGGAAAATGGCCGGATAAATTAATAGTGTTCATTTCTACATTATGCATAACTATACCAAGTTTTGTAATAGGTGCGGTTTTAATATATGTACTAGCAGTTCAGTTAGGGTTATTACCAGCGACTGGATTCGGAGAATGGGAGAATTATGTAATGCCATGTATGGCACTAGCAGCAGCACCATTATCATTTATCACAAGACTTACAAGAAGTAAATTAATAGATGTATTGAAAGCTGATTATATAAGAACTGCGAAAGCAAAAGGCTTAAGCAAAACTACAATTATATTCAAACATGCATTGAGAAATTCTTTGATACCAATAGTTACATATATTGGACCATTAATAGCAAGCATATTAACAGGAAGTTTTGTAACAGAAAAGATTTTTGCGATTCCAGGGCTTGGAAATGAATTCGTACAATCAGTTACAAATAGAGATTACAGTATGCTGCTTGGAGTAACTATATTCTATGGAACAATGTTAGTATTTTTTGCTTTCTTTGTAGATGTAATATACGTATTAATTGATCCAAGAATAAAACTACAAGATGCAGAAGTTTAGGGAGGAAGAGAAGATGGAAAATGGATTAAAAGTTAAAAAGGATTTATTTACTCCTCTAAGCGAAGAAGAAAAGAAAATTGAGGTATCAGTAAGACCAAGTATTAGTTATTGGAAAGATGCTTGGATGAGATTGAAAAAAGATAAGTTTGCTATAATATCACTTGTTGTAATAGTAGCTGTAATCCTTGGAGCTATCTTTGTTCCATGGTTATCTAAATACAATTATGCAGCAAATGATTTATCATCAACATATTTGAAACCTTCGGCAGAGCATTGGTTTGGAACAGACAATCTTGGAAGAGATTTGTTCGTTAGAAACTTTTATGGAGCAAGATATTCACTTCTTATTGCGGTTTTAGCGGCAGTTATTAATTTAGTAATAGGAGTATTTTATGGTGGAATAGCTGGTTTCTTTGGTGGAAAAGTAGATGCTATATTAATGAGAATAGTTGATATCATATATGCAATTCCGTTAACTATATATGTAATAATATTTATGGCTATTTTAAACAAGCCAGGTTCAGGTGGAAGTGGGCTTCTTACAATAGTAATAGCACTTTCTATATCGTATTGGATTGGAATGGCTAGAATAGTTAGAGGTGATATACTTCAATTGAAGCAACAAGAATTTGTTCTTGCAGCAAAGTCATTAGGTGCATCAAATGCAAGAATATTAATCAGGCATTTAATACCTAACTGTATAGGGTCAATAATGGTTACATTAACACTATTAATTCCTGAAGCAGTATTTACTGAAGCATTTTTGAGTTTTATCGGTCTTGGAATAGCTGCTCCAAGAGCATCTCTTGGAACTTTAGCAAATGAAGCAATGGTTGGTATTTATACATATCCATATCAATTAATATTTCCAGCAGCGATGATTTGTATAATTATATTAGCGTTTAACCTTTTTGGTGATGGATTGAGCCAAGCATTAGATCCTAAGAACAAGAGATAGGAGGAAGAAAGAGTATATGGAAAGATTATTGGATGTAAAAGACCTACAAACTTCCTTTAAAACTAGTGCTGGTGAAGTACACTCAGTAAGAGGAGTATCCTTCTACTTAGAAAAAGGAGAGGCATTAGGAATAGTTGGGGAATCAGGTTGTGGTAAAAGTGTTACTATGATGTCTATCATGAGACTTCTAGCTGACAATGGAAAAATTGTTGGTGGAGAAATACATTTTAATGGAAAAGATATCTCTAATATTAGGGAATCTGAAATGGAAACTATAAGAGGTAATGATATAGGAATGATTTTTCAGGATCCTATGACATCATTAAATCCAGTATATACAATAGGTGAGCAATTAATGGAGCCTCTTTTAAAACATAGAAGAATTAGTAGAGCAGAAGCAAAAAAAGAAGCTATAAAGATGCTTGGATTAGTTGGAATTCCAAGTCCTGAAAAGAGAATGAAACAATATCCGCATGAATTTTCAGGTGGTATGAGGCAGAGAGCGATGATTGCTATGAGTCTAATTTGTGAGCCAAAGCTTATTATTGCAGATGAACCAACAACAGCATTAGATGTTACTATTCAAGCACAAATTTTAGATTTAATGAAGGATTTAAGAGAAAAGCTTAATACTGCAATTATATTAATAACTCATGATTTGGGAGTTGTTGCAGACGTTTGTTCAAGGATAAATGTAATGTACGGTGGAATAATAGTAGAGACTGGAACAACAGAAGATATATTCTACAGAGGGAAACATCCTTATACATGGGGACTTTTAAGAAGCGTTCCAAATCCTAAAGAAGATATAAAGGAAAAGCTTATTCCAATTGAAGGTCAACCGCCAGATTTATTAAATCCACCAGTTGGATGCCCTTTTGCAGCTAGATGTGACTATGCAATGAAGATATGTATTCAAAAGCAACCTCCATTATTTGAAGTAGGGGAAAAACATAAAGCGGCATGTTGGTTATGCCATGAGGATGCACCAGAAGTTGAATCACCTATAAGGAGGATAAAGTAGTGGAAGCTAATAAAGATATAATTTTAGAAGTTAAAGACTTATGTAAATACTTCCCTGCAAAGAAGGGCTTATTTAAGGGTAATAGCTATGTTAAGGCCGTAGATAGAGTTTCATTTACAATTAAAAAGGGAGAAACTTTAGGACTTGTAGGTGAATCAGGTTGCGGTAAGACAACTACAGGAAGAACAATACTGAAGCTTTATGAGCCAACATCAGGACAGATAATATTTAATGGAAAAGATATAACAAAGAATTCAGTGAAAGAAATGGTTCCGTTAAGAAAAGAAATGCAGATGATATTTCAAGATCCATATGCATCTTTAAATCCAAGAATGACTGTTGGGGACATAATTGGAGAAGCTATAGATATTCATAAATTGCTAACAGGTGAAGCAAGAACAGAAAGAATAAGAAGTTTATTATCAAAAGTTGGGCTTGCTAGTGATCATATAAATAGATATCCACATGAATTTTCAGGTGGGCAAAGGCAAAGAATTGGTATTGCAAGGGCATTAGCTGTTGAACCATCACTAATAGTTTGTGATGAACCTATATCAGCTCTGGATGTTTCTATTCAAGCTCAAGTTATAAATATGCTTGAAGAGCTTCAAGAGGAACTCGGGTTAACTTATCTATTCATAGCGCATGATCTTTCAATGGTTAAGCATATATCAACTCATATTGGAGTTATGTATCTTGGAAGAATGGTTGAAAAGGGAGAAAGTAATAAAGTTTACTCTGAAGGATTACATCCATATACACAAGCATTGCTTTCAGCAGTACCAATACCAGATCCAGATGTGGCTAAGAATAGCAAAAGAATAGTACTTGAAGGAGATATTCCATCGCCAATAGATCCACCGCCAGGATGTAGATTTAAAGGTAGATGTAAATATGCAAAGCCAATTTGCTCAGAAGTTGATCCAGAGTTAAAGGAAGTAAAACCAGGTCATTTCGTGGCATGCCACTTGTATGATAATTAATGTTTATAAAGAAAAGTAATTAGTTAAAATTTAATAATAATTAAGAAATAAAAAAAATAATTAGATATTTAGCATACTGTTAAAGAATTTTGGGAAAAATGATTTAAACAGATATAAATAATAAATAATAAATTAAGGGGGAATATAAATGAAAACAAGCAAAGTAAAACAACTTTGTGCAGTAGCTTTAGCAGCAACACTTGGAATGTCAATCTTAGTTGGTTGTGGTTCAAATAAAGGTGGAGATAAAGCAGCTGCAAGTAAACAAGAAATAACTTATAATTTAGGAGCAGATCCAAGAACTTTAGATCCAGCATTGTGTACGGACACTACTGGAACTACTGTAATAGCAAATGCTTTTTCAGGTTTAGCTGAATTGGATGAGAATGAAAAGGCGATTCCAGGTCAAGCAGAAAAATGGGATGTATCTGATGATAAACTAACATATACTTTCCACTTAAAAAAGGATCTTAAATGGTCAAATGGAGATCCAGTTAAAGCAAGTGATTATGAATATGAGTGGAAGAGATTATTAAATCCTGAAACTGCTTCAGAATACGCTTATGCATTATACTATCTTAAAGGTGGAGAAGCTTATAACAAAGGAAAAGGAAGTGCGGATGCTGTTGGGGTAAAGGCAACTGATGATAATACACTAGTTGTTACTTTAGAAGCTCCATGTCCATATTTCTTAGAGTTAACAGCACAATCATACTACTTCCCAGTAGATCAAAAGGTTGTTGAAAGTAATAAAGATTGGGCAAATGATGCAAAGACATTAGTTTCTAATGGTCCATTCAAAATCACAAATTATACAATAAAAGACTCAGTAGTTTTAGAAAAGAACGAAAATTACTATGATAAAGATAAAGTTAAACTTGATAAGTTAAACTTAAAATTTGTTGCAGAAGAAACATCAGCATGGGCAAGTTATAAATCAGGTCAATTTGATGTAGTTGATACAGTTCCAAAATCTGATGTGCAAGGTGCTTTAAAAGATGGAAGTGCTAAGTCATTCCCTAATTTAGCAACTTATTTCTTATCAATAAATGTTTCAGATAAGGCAAAAGCTGTAGATCCAAACGCTGCTAAGGTTTTAAGTGATCCAAAGGTAAGAAAGGCTTTAAATCTTGCAATTGATAGACAATCAATTGTTGATAATGTTACTAAGGCTGGCCAAATTCCTGCTCATGGTATTGTAGGAAAAGGAATTATAGGTCCAGATGGAAAAGACTATACAGAAAAAACTACTTATTTTGATCCAAAGGGAAATGTAGAAGAAGCTAAAAAATTATTAGCTGAAGCTGGATATCCAGATGGTCAAGGATTACCAACACTTCAACTACTTTATAACCCAGAGTCTGGTCACGGTGATACAATGCAAGCAATTCAAGATATGTGGAAAAAGATAGGCGTAAATGCTGAACTTCAAAGCCAAGAATGGAAAGTATTCTTAACAACAAGAGTTCAAAAGCAATTTGAGCTTGCAAGAGATGGTTGGAATGCTGATTATGTCGATCCTATGACTTTCTTAGATATGTTCCAATCAACATCAGATCAAAATAATTGCGGATATAACAATCCATCATATGATGCTTTAATTGATGCTGCAAAGAAAGAATTAGATCCACAAAAGAGATTTGATATAATGCATCAAGCAGAAGATATGTTAATGAATGATATGCCAGTTATTCCTTTATACTATTACACTAGGACAATAGGTATAAAAGATTATGTTAAAGGCGCTAGAGTATCTGTAATGAACACTATCTACTTTAAAAATGCTTATGTAGAAGGCAAAAAATAATAAACTTTAGTTAAATAAATTGAAAGAACTACTTTAAAATATGCTTATATTTTAGAGTAGCTCTTTTATTTTTTAGGGAAATATAATTTATATTCTGGTGCAAGCGAGTTTTTACGTTTCCAGCTGAATTAAGTATAAGTACTCGATTACTAGGATTTTGAAAATATATACTTTAAGATTTATATTAAGCAATTTTTAAGACATATTTACATAGATTTAACAGTAGAAAAGCATCAATATTAAAATCATAATTTGGCCCATAAAGTATTGAATTAAAGCCAAATAAGTAGTAAAATAAAAAAGATAGGATTTAAGAAGTGAAATAAATATTCCAAGTCCAAGGATAAAATTTAAAGTTTATTATAGAGTAATTTATATGGTGCAGAAGCTTAGAATTATATAGAAATATAAGGAATTTAAGTCTATGCAATTTTTTTAGCTCTACAATTCAGATAAGTTTAATAGGATATGGAAATTGGATATTGTTTATGGCACTTTAGTAGTGGAATTATAATTAATTGTGTGAATTTATGTTAGCTATTATGAAAAGGCGGATAATTTATCTGACTAATAATATTAGTAGTTAATAACTATGATATAACAATTAGTTATTGTTTGAAGCTTATAAATTTTATTAGAAATATTAGCAATAAGCGTATTTAAATTAAGGGGGATTTTAAACATGATCAAAGTATTAACAAACGACGGATTAGAAAATGCGTCAATTGAGGCATTGAATGGATTGGGAGTAGAAGTTGTCAATGAACACTTTAACCAAGATATATTGGGGGCGAAATTAAAGGAATTTGATGCAGTTGTTATTAGATCAGCTACTAAGCTTACAGCTGATGTATTTGAAGCAGAAGCAGGCGGAAATTTAAAATTGGCTATTAGAGCTGGTGTTGGAATAGATAACATAGATATTCCTGCTGCACAAGGAAAAGGAGTAACAGTAAGAAATACTCCATCAGCAAGCTCAGATTCAGTTGCAGAACTTGCAATTGGTCATATGTTTGCACTTGCAAGATTTATTGCGATATCTAACTACACTATGAGAAATGGTGAATGGAATAAAAAGAAATATGAAGGAACTGAAATTGCGGGTAAAACACTTGGAATCGTTGGAATGGGAAGAATAGGTCAATCTTTAGCTAAAAAGGCAACTGCTTTGGGTATGAAGGTTGTATATTATACAATTGAAGGAAGACATGATGATTTAGATTATGATTTTGTATCTTTAGAAGAAGTATTAAAGGTTTCAGATTTTATTTCACTTCATGTACCTTATGATAAAGCGGCTGGTTCACTAATAGGAAAAAAAGAATTGGAATTAATGAAGAATACAGCATATCTTATTAATTGTGCTAGAGGTAAGGTTGTTGATGAAGCAGCATTAATAGAAGCACTTAATAAAGGTGAAATTGCTGGAGCTGGTATTGATGTATTTGAAGAGGAGCCAACTAAGAATGAAGAATTAATTAACCATCCAAAAGTTAGTGCTACCCCACACATTGGAGCTGCAACTAAAGAAGCTCAAACAAGAATAGGTGAAGAAGTAGTTTCAGTAATAAAGGAATTCTTTAATCTATAATTTAGGAGGAATTTTTGATGGCGATAGTTAAAGCTTTTAGAGGAATTAGACCAGTTAAGGAATTAGCTTCAAAAATAGCAGCTTTACCATATGATGTAATGAGTAGTGATGAAGCAAGAGAAATGGTGGTTGGAAATCCACACTCATTTCTCCACGTTGATAGACCAGAAATAGATTTAGATCCAGAAATAGATGTACATGATCCTAAAGTATATGCAAAGGCTAAAGAAAATCTTGATAGAATGATAAGAGATGGAGAATTTATTCAAGATGAGGAACCTTGTTTATACATATATAGGCAAATAATGAATGGAAGATCTCAAACCGGAATTGTATTCTGTGCATCTATAGATGATTATATGAATAATATAATTAAAAAACACGAGTTTACAAGGGCGGATAAGGAACAGGATAGAATTAATCATGTTGATTATTGTGATGCAAATACTGGGCCAATTTTCTTAACATACAAGGAAGATCAAATTGCATCAGAAATAATAGATGCTTGGATTCAGAATGAAAGTAAAAGAAAACCTATATATAATTTCGTAGCCGAAGATGGTATAACGCACATTGTATGGGTTGTAGATAATGAAATTATTATAGACGAAATAGTTGACCTATTTAAGGAAATAGATTATTTATATATTGCAGATGGTCATCATAGATCGGCTTCTGCTGTAAAAGTTGGGCTTAAAAGAAGAGCTGAAAATCCAAATTATACTGGTGAGGAAGAGTTTAACTATTTCTTAGCGGTTGCATTCCCTGATAATGATCTAATGGTTATGGATTATAACAGAGTTGTTAAAGATTTAAATGGAATGACTAAAGAAGAATTGATTACGAAGTTAGAGGAAAACTTTATTGTAACTAAATCTGAAAATAATGTGCCTGTAAAGCCTGCTAAGAAGCATACATTTGGGATGGATGTTGAAGGAGAATGGTATTTATTAGAGGCAAAAGATGGGACGTTTGATGAAAATAATCCTATAGCGCAACTTGATGTTGCAATTCTTCAAAGTAATGTACTAACACCAATCTTAGGAATTGAAGATGTCAGAACATCAGATAGAATTGACTTTATAGGCGGTATCAGAGGAATCAAAGAGCTTGAAAAAAGAGTTAATTCAGATATGAAGATTGCTTTTTCTATGTATCCAACAGAGGTTCATGACATTATGGATGTTGCTGATATTGGAGAGGTAATGCCACCAAAATCAACGTGGTTTGAGCCTAAATTAAGAAGTGGATTATTTATTCATGAATTAAAATAGTTCTCCTCGTCAAAAAAAGATCGCCCAAGAAATAAAAAAAGATTGACTACGTGGCGGAGCAGTAAAAAAGAGAACTCAAAATAGAATAAAAGATAGAGCATAAAAGCGAGTAGAACACAGCCTTCGGGTCGGTTTTCTTAATTCGAATTTATGCTCTTTTTTCCTTAAAAATAAAGTTGTGTTTAGTTTGTATTTAATGAAAAATAAATATATTTTAATATTTTTCTATAAACATATGTATAAAGATAAATATATTTATAGGAATATATTTAAAAAGGAATCTACGTTTATAGAAAACTATTTAAAAATGTAAATATTTAAATAGAAAAATATAAACATATGTAAATATTTATAGGAAACATCAAGGTTTCAGCCTAGTATATTTATATAGGTGTCACGTTAAAATAATCTTATTCCTTTTCCTATGTCCCTTTTTCTGTTTAGTTTTCTGCAAAACTTATTATAAAAAAACTGTGATTAATGTGGATATATCTAAAGTAAAAAGGAATGTTTTGTGGATAAATTTATACAGGCCTTAAATAAGATAAAAGGATTCAGAATTTAATAGATAGAAAATTAGAATTGATAAAGGAACTGAAGGATGTTAGCAAAGTGGAATTCCACTAATGCAACAACCTTTTAATTTAAGAAAGTTTCTCTTCTATAATTTCTGGTTCTTCAGAATTATCTATAAAAACATAATAGGAGTATATCAATAAAAGCAAAATTATAAAAATAGCAGAAAATCTATACATAATTGCATAACTTTTATGCTCAGCAATGAAACTTAGAAGAATTGATCCAAGTGTGTAGGATAAATCCATGGAAGATAAGAAAGTTCCGTTGGCAGCTCCTTGCCTATTAGAAGGAGATCGGTTTACAGCCCAAGCCTGAAGAGAAGGCTGAACGGCACCATACCCAAGTCCGTAGAATAAGGAGGAGAGTATAAGCATTAAAATAGAGTTTGCATAGGAGAGAGTTATAAGACCTATTATTAAGCAAATTGAGCCGGGTAATATTACTACAGCATGTCCTTTTTCGTCAAATATTTTTCCAACAAGAGGCCGTGTTATTAAAATCATTGCAACAAATCCAATAAAATAAATCCAAATAGAGGATATTTTTAGCTCCTGCCCGTATAACATTATATAACTCATAATTCCACATAATGTGATTACAAGAAAAAAGCATAATAAAGAAGGCAAGGCCGCTTTTTTTTCAAAGGAATCTTTTAATGAGCATTTGGAAATCGTATTAGATGTTGAAGAGATTTTTATAGTTGATTTAACTTGACTGAGAAATATAATACCAATGCCTACTAAAGTTATTGAAATAAGAACAATATTTTTAAAACTGTATAAATTCATTATTACTATTGCAATCATAGGGGATAATGCCATGGATATTATCATTGAAAGAGAATAGTAGCCCATGCCCTCACCGCGTTTCTCTTTTGGCACAATATTAGAAAAAATTGCAGCAGCACCAGTAGAAGCAAGTCCCCAACCTATACCTTGAATAACGCGGACTAATATTATTGCATCTATTGGAAGCCAGATATATGATAGTGTGCTTCCAGCAAGTATTAGAGCGCCTAAAAGCAGTAGAGGTTTGATTTCGATCCTATCCATAATATTGCCTATGAATAATCTAACAAGTAAAGAAGTTATTGAAAATGTACTTACAACTAGACTAGCTTCTAAATTATTACCGCCACATAGCTTGGCATATGCAGGAAGAGTTGGAGTTAACATATAAAAAGCTAAGTATATAAATAAATTTGAAAGTAGCATAAATATATAATTTTTGGTCCAAAGTTTTGATGCATTAAAATGATTTTTTATTTCCATATTGATTCCTCCTTTTGTATTATAAGCTATTTATATTTTTATCAATTTTTAAAAGAACTGCATTATATACTTCCAGTTTTTCAAGAGATATGTCTTTAAGTAATTTATTAAATAAATCTTCTAAAAAAGGAGAAACCTCTCCAACAAGATTTAAACCACTATCTGTTATATGGATTTCAAAAGAACGTCTATCCTCTTTGCTTGGATGTCTTTCAATAAAAGCCTTTCTTTCAAGTATATCAAGTATTCTAGCTAAAGTGGATTGGTCTTTGCCTGAAACTTCAGCTAAAAGTTTCTGACTTATTTTATTTTGTTTAGAGAGTTTTAATAGTACTGTCCATTGCTCGGTTGTAATATTAAATTTTTCTAACTTATTATTTAGATAAGATGTTAATTTTTTAGAAACTTTATTTGTTAACATTCCAATATCTTGATCATAGGATTCAAACATATAATTACCTCCAGTAAATAAAGTTGTTGTAAATATAATTGTTTTACAAATAATTGCTACAACAACTAATTATAAGTATATTTCAAAAAAAATCAAGACTAATTTGATTATAGAATAAAAACTATAATGAAAAAAAATTTATTAATAATAAAAAGATCCACATTATAAACAAAGTTATCAACAGATTCTGTTGATAACTTTGTTTATAATGTGTGAACAATAACATAAATATTTAATACTTATGCCATTTTTATATTTAATTGATAAAGATATGTTCGACTAATCAATCGAGAGATATATTTAGACGGAATTAATTTAACTGTCTTGTCTATTTTGAGTTATAAATTACTTAAAATTAAATGAATTTAAATGTTGCTGAAGGATTTTAATAAGTTTATATAGTGATTTGATTCTCTAAGAACATGATCAGCAAAGAGTGGTAGAATTATTGATTTTATTTTGCAAGTTAAAAGGCCTTCAGTACCCTGGGCTTTGAAGTTTCTTAGATTAGTGGCTGCACTTAAGGTGGTCTCGGTAAGTTCGGACAAATCTTCTGCTGATTTATCCATATCAGAAGCCTCATCTCTCAATGCCTCGAATTCTTTTCCAAAGTTATTAGCTATATTGAATAATTCTACTTCGGTAGGATCTAGCATTCCTCTAATAGTAAATGAATGTTCTGCTAACTTATCATCCCAAAAGTTTTCAAGTATTAGTATATCTCTCTTAGTACCAATTCCGACACCACTTTGCAATCGTGTTAGAAGTTCTGTAAATATTATTGCTTCACTAAGCACATGGTTTAGAACTGCAGGATATAAAGTCGTAAATACCTTACAAGATAGGACATCATTTCTAAGTTTTGTTTTAAATTTAATAATCATATTAGTTGCAGCTATAGACTGGTGGTTAAGCATATATACATTATCGGTTAACATAGATGTATCACTATTTCTCATGCCAGATATTAATGACTTTTCCATAGAAGTTATATTAGAGTCTATAAAGATTCCAGTAGCAAATTGAGTAGCCTTTTCGGCATCAATTGTATATTTTGTGATTATTTCATTGGAATCTAATGTTTCGAAAGGGATAACTCCATCTGATAGTAATATGGCACGAGAGAGTAACGTTGTAAATTCATTTTTAAAGGCATCAGCTTGACTTATAAGATCTTTGTTCTTTGGTGGTAGGGCTGCTTCAATAAATATCGAATGTTCTCGCATAATTCTTAGAAAGAATAAGTTTAATTCTAAAGATTGGTTAATAAACTCTTGTTTTGATAGCATTTTCTACTCCTGAATATATTCTTTATATCTTTATTAATATATTCAAAAATAAAAATTAAGTGATATATTAATTTTTATCAATTCGCATTATTATGGAAGCTGGGTGGTAAATAATATATAATAAAATAAAAGTTATATATACTTTAGGATGAGGTAGATAATGAATAAAGAAATAGTAACTAAAGGCTTCGATGAATTAGAGCTAGGAAAAGATATTAAATTTATATTGATTGATAAAGATGGAGTTATATTGGAATATAGGGTCATTTCTACAGAGCAAGAGTTATTGGAATATCTTGATGACCATAAAGGTCATACGGAAAATAGAAGTGGCTTATTAGTGACATTTGAATGTAATAATATTTTAGGAGAATTTTATAATACTATATTTTTAAAGAAATTTAGATTTGATAGCTATTCTAATCTCAAAATGGATAGTCATTTACGACTGATACTTAATAATTGTGAATTTGTTGAGGATATAGAATTATTAGGGGGAGATTATAAAAGAATAAAAATCAATAATTGCATAATAAGAAATAACATGTTTATAAGGTTCATAAACTGTGATAAGTTAAGAATAAGTGAAACTGTGGTTAAAGAAAGCATAATAGTGGAGAATTCTGAGGTTGGAAAGTTCTATGGAAATGCATCTATATTTAAAGAAAATTTGCTTTTCCAAGAAGTTAACATACTGAATGATTTTATCCTTGACAAAATTAAAGGAGAAAAGGAATTATGCTTTGTTGATTGTAGATTTGAAGGATTAAGCAAGTTGGAGTTAGATATAAATGGGGAATTAAGTTTTTTGCAGTGTTCTTTTTATAAAAAATCAGAAATTAATTTTGATGATATCAAAGGTAAGTTTAGTCTGTATAAAACTAATTTCTCAGATAAATGTTATCTGGAATATGAACTATTGGAAAACAAAAAGTACAAGCCTCTAATTTTTGACAATGACTTTAAGAAAACAAAATGGAACTTTTTGATCGTATCAGATATATATAAATCTAGTGGAAGGATAGATCAATACCTTGAAACGCTTTATTATTTTAAGAAGTATGAGAGATTAGAGAGAAAAAGTAAAAATAAAGGTAATTTTAATTTGCTGTATTATTTAATTGGCATAACTACAAAGTACTATACAAGTTGGGAGAGAACATTATTGTCTATGGTAGTGGTGATTGTTTCATTTTTTCTACTATACTGTTTCTTTCCTAATTTGCTGATGTGTAAGGATGTTCAATTGAATTCAAAAAATCTATTCATAACAGTATTTGAAATGCTGAAGAATTCGAATTTTGATGCTAATTTTTTAATTAGTAAGTTTGGTAATACATTATATTTTACAATAATAACATTTACAACCGTTGGATATGGTGATATAATCCCGCTAAACTGGATGAAGATGGCTGTTAGTTTAGAGTCATTCTTGGGAGTGTTTTTTACATCGAGCTTTGTAGTATCTCTATCAAGAAGATTTATGTAATGAAAGTAAATATATTAATTTCAAAGTTAAAGTCTTAAAATTAACTCTTGAAAACTTATGAATATCAATAAAAAAATCACTGCATTTTTGCGGTGATTTTTATTTATCAAAGTTCATTAGCTTGACAAATAGTTATTGAATAGTATACTGTATTTTATACAGTATGGTGTTCAATATGCAGAGTCTATAATAATAGGAGGTGAAAACATGGGGGAAAATGATGCTAAAGAAAAGTTGATAGATGTTACTATACATATGATATGTGAAGGCAAAAAGCCTAGTGAAATTACCGTAAAAGATATTACCGAGAAGGCAGGACTTGGTAATGGAATGGTAAACTATCATTTCCAGAGTAAAGATAATTTAATTCGTCTAGCAGTAAAAAAGGTTATGAGTTGTGCAACGAGATCTTTAAGTGAGAAAATGAAATCAAAGAGTAATGAATCATCAATTTATAGACTCACCTTCATATTAAAAGAAGTTGCAAACTTTATTGCAGATAATTCTGAAATTTCTAAGATTGCGATTTTAGATGACTTAGAGAATAATCAGATGACAGCACATTTACTAGGGTCAGAAGAGGAATACAATAAGTGCCTTAGGGAACTTTATGGAGATGACACGCATAAATTTTGGGTTAAGAACTACTTAATTGCAGGATATTTAAATTACATATTCTTAAAGGCAGAAAATATAAAGAATGAAATGGGATTTGATTTCTATAAAAAAGAGGATAGAGAAAAAGCAATTGAGAATTTAGTTAATGAATTAGCCAATTGTAATATGTCTAAGATGAAATAGGTAGGCAAATTTATATAAATATATTGTGGATACTTAAAAATAATAATAGATAAATTTAATATAAAAGGAGTAATTATACTATGATGATTGTAGATAAAGAAAAGTGTGTGGGATGTGGACTTTGTGTTAAAGATTGTTTTCCTAATGATATTGAGATAAATGGAAACAAGGCAGAAATCAAAAATGTTAGATGTATGAAGTGTGGACACTGCATTGCAGTTTGCCCTAAAGGAGCAGTATCTACAGATGAATATAATATGGAAGATGTAAAAGATTATAATGAGTCTGAGTTTAAGATAGAATCGGAGAAACTTCTTAATTTTATTAAATTTAGGAGAACTACAAGACAATTTAAAGATAAAGAAGTAGAAAAAGAAAAGATATTAAAAATTATTGAAGCTGGTAGATTCACTCAAACTGGAACTAATAGTCAAAATGTTTCATATGTAGTTGTGGAAGATAATATTGAATTATTGAAGGAATTGGCTTTAAAAAACTTAAAAACTAGAGGGGAAGAAATACTTAAAAATCTAAATCCACAAACTTTACCTTTCAAGAGATATGCACAAATGTGGATTAAAATGTATAATGACTATAAAGAGGATTCTAAGAAGAATGATAAATTATTTTTTAATGCACCTGCGTTAATTCTTGTAGTTTCAGACTCGACTGTAAATGCTTCTTTAGCGTCATCTAATATGGAGCTTATGACTAATGCTTTAGGCCTTGGAACATTTTTTAGTGGATTCTTTACAATGGCAGCACAGGGAAATGATGAAATAAGAGACTTACTTGGTTTAAAAGGTAAAGAAGAAATTGTAACATGTATGGTTGTTGGATATCCTAATGTGAAATATGTTAGAACTGTTCCAAGAAGAGATGCAAATATCTCTTGGAAATAAGAATTAATATTATATAGTAAAAATAGAGTTATCTTAGATTGGGTTCGCGGTATAAGATAACTCTATTTTATTTATAAAAAATTAAAGATCTTTGTAATCCAGCCTAATTATTTATGATAATAAAATAATTAGGCTAAATTAAATATTAAATTAGCTTAACATTTATCTTCGCAAGTAAAAGTGAATATTAAAATTAAGGATATTCAATCAGCTTATTTTCGACTACTTGAATATAGTAAAATACAATGTTATCATGAAAATATTATATTTAGCCTATTAAGTTATATTATTACAGATAAGTTGTGTTTATATTTGCTATTTGTAGTATTATGTATATTAATGTAGTTAATTCTAGAGAAAGATAAAGTTTATAGGAGTGTTAATGAAATGAATAGGAATAGTAAGCTGTTTAGAAAGATAGTGATTGGAATTATCATTATGCTTCTACTCCCAACTGTAACTGTTGGATTAGTAGCAATTTTTAAGTCTGATGTTGTTTTGGAGAATAATTTGAAGACTACAAGTGTTCAAACTATTAAAGAAGTTGATAAGGGTTTTTCGCAATATCTAGAAATTTTGAATACTCAATTGAGAGTAATATCGAAAAATGCCAATATCAAAGATTTATCAAATCCGCAAGTAGATCATGCACTAATATCTAAATATGTACAAGGTATGTTTAAAGATACCAAGGATTCAATAAATGGAATTATTAATGCAGGATATGCAACTGAATATGGAGAGCTTGTATTAGATAGTGGAACGATGAATATTAATGATTTCAATTATAAAGAAAGGGAATGGTATAAGAAAGCTAAGGAAGCTGATGGAAAGGTTGTATACATAAAACCATATAAAGATAGCGTAACAGGAAAGCAAGTAATGACAGTTGCTCAAGCTGTTAAAGATAATAATGGACAAATCACCGGGGTAATAGTAATAGATATGTCTTTAGATTCTATGCAAGAATATATTAGTAACATAAAACTACTGAATACGGGATTCATAGTACTAGTTGATAACGATGGGGATGTAGTAGCAAATAACAATAATAATAAAGAGATAGATGATAATATTAGTAAATTACCATTTTGGGAATCAGCTAAAAATGAAGAAAGAGGAGTATATAATTGGGAAAATAATGGGAAAGCATTTTATGCCTGTCAAGAAACAGATGCTTTAACAGGGTGGAAAATGGTAGGTATAATTGATGGCAAAGAAGTAACAAATAATGTTTTAACAATGAAGGTAACAGTTATTACTGCTAATTTATTATGTGTAATTATAGGAATAATTATATCAATGATTTCAGCATCGTATATTGTGAAAGAAATACATAAATTAAAAGAAGCGTTTAGTACAGTAGCTGAAGGAGACTTCAGTAAAAGAATAATTGTAACGGCTAAAGATGAATTCGCTGAACTTGGAGATAACTTTAATTTTATGGTAGAGAATATCTCGAAGTTATTGAAAGGAATTCAAAATACATCATCTGATTTATTGGAGGCATCAGGAAATATATCTAGTATGTCTGAGGAAACAACTGCATCAGTATCAGAAGTTTCAAATGCAATACAAGAAGTTGCAAATGGAGCTACAAATCAAGCGCAATCAGCAACAGAGGTCGCAACGAGTACTGAAGAATTATCAAATAGGATAGATGAAGTTGATGGAGAGACTAATCATATTAATGAGTTAGCTGGTGAAGCTGAGAAATTAGGTACTCAAGGATTATCTATACTTAATGACTTGATATTTAAAGCTGAAAAGTCTAAAGAAAATGCAATTAAGTCTGGCGGCATGGTTCATGAAATGGGAGAAAGTATAAATAAAATAAATTATATATCGGATGTAATAGCAGGAATAACTGAACAAACTAATCTTTTAGCTTTAAATGCAAGTATAGAAGCTGCAAGAGCTGGAGAAGCAGGAAAAGGCTTTGCGGTGGTTGCAGAAGAAATCAGAAAGCTAGCAGAAGAATCAAAAAAATCTACAGATGAAATAAAAGCAATTGTTTCAGAAATAAATAATAAGAGCGATTCTACTAAAGTAGCTATGAAAGAAAGTAGAGAAATGTCACAGAAACAAGGAGAAGCAATAAAGGAAACAGAAAGTATATTTAATAAAATAGTTGATTCTATAATTCCTTTAACAGGAGCAATAGAAAATATTAAGGTATTAAATGAAAAAATGAATTTAAATAAAGAGGAAGTTAAGACACAAATTGAAAATATAGCAGCGGTTTCAGAGGAATCAGCATCAATATCTGAAGAGGTTACAGCATCAGCTCAGGAAGTAAATGCAACAATGGCAGAATTAACAGAGTATGCTGGCAATTTGCAGCAAATATCATATAAATTGCAAGAGGAATTAAAGATGTTTACTGTAGAATAGTATTTTAAATAGGAAGACATTGATATAAAGAAAGCCGTCTTTTATAAGTGTATATAAATATATTTAGACACTTATAAAAGACGGCTTTCCCTATATAAGATATTATTTTTACTACATCATTTCTAACATTTGTTTTATTATTCTAGTAGAATTTTTAACTGCGATTGGTACAAATTTCTCATAATCCATATGAGCACCATTATTTGCGTTATCAGAAATAGATCTTATAACTACAAAAGGAATTGCGTTTAGATAGCAAACTTGAGCTATACTAGCGCCTTCCATTTCACAAGATATTGCTCCAAACTCCTGATCAAGCCAATGAATTTTTTCTATATTTGCTATGAATTGGTCACCAGAAGCGATTCTTCCTGTAAAACTATTTAATTCTGCAATTTTCTCGCATGCATTCTTAGCTATAGAAACCATTTCTTTATCACATTTAAAGTCAAATGTATCGAGTCTTGGAATCTGCCCAACCTTATCTCCGAAAGCTGTAGTATCCATGTCATGTTGAACTAAATTTTCAGCAACAACAATATCACCAGGATAAATTTCTTTTCCTATTCCACCAGCAACTCCTACATTGATAATTTTATCTACTTTGTATTCAGATGCTAATATTTGAGTGCAAATAGCTGAATTAACTTTACCGATACCGCAAACTACAGCTACAACATCTTTTCCATATAATTTTCCTTTGTGGAAAGTCATATTAGCCTTATCTTTTTTTTCTTCAATAGTTAAATCATTTAGTAATAGTTCTAATTCTTCTGCCATAGCAGCAATTATTCCAATAATCATATATAAAGTGAGCCTCCTAAAATAATTAATTGATAAATATCATATAACCTATGTATATATTTAATTATTATGTAAATTTATTGAGTAATATATAGAAATTAAAAATGAACAAGTTCTTAATATGAACAAAAGCAGTAAATTTCATCATATCCATACTAAATTCAATAAATTATAGTAAAATAAATATTTTGGTTAAGCATAGATGATACTTAATATATATTATAATCATTAGTTTGACAATTTAATAGATAAATTTGTAAAATTATTTGTGCACTCCATGTGAGGGTAAAAGAAAGGCTTTGGTATTAATTAACATATATATGTAAATAATCATTATTAAGGCTATAATATATAATAATTATACTGCCAATTTTCGATTGTTTTTGTGTTATAATATCAATTAAAAGTATAAGATAATAAGGAGAGAAAATTTATGACAGCACAACATTCTTTATCAAGAACTGAACTTTTGATAGGTAAAGATGGATTAGATAAATTAAAACATAGTAAAGTTATTGTTTTTGGAGTAGGTGGAGTTGGAAGCTACACTATAGAGGCTCTTGCAAGAGCAGGAGTAGGTGAGTTAATCATAGTTGATGATGATACTGTTTGCTTAACAAATTTAAATAGACAAGTGCATGCTACATATAAGACAATAAGTCAACCTAAAGTAGAAGTGATGAAAGAAAGAATATTATCTATAAATAGAACATGCAATGTTATAACACATCAAATTTTTGTTACACAAGAAAATATAGAGTCTATAATTCCTGATGATGTAGATTATGTAGTTGATGCAATAGATACAGTGTCAGCTAAATTAGGTTTAGTAGAATATTGTTATAAAAAGGGCATAAGAATAATGAGTTCTATGGGAACTGGTAATAAATTAGATCCTACACAATTTAAAGTTACAGATATATTTAAGACAAAAATCTGTCCTTTGGCTAAGGTTATGAGATCTGAGTTACGTAAAAGAGGAATAGAAAAATTAAAGGTAGTATATTCAGAAGAAGTTCCGATAAAACCTAACTATGATGATGTTGTTACATGTAAAACAGGATGTGTTTGTACTGGTGGTACTAAGAAGTGCGCTATTAAAAGACAAATACCGGGAAGTATATCATTCGTTCCTCCGGTTGCAGGAATGATAATTGGTGGAGAGGTTATAAAAGATATATTAGAAATAAAGTAATACTAGATTCAGGTATTGGTCTAAAAGCTTCAAGTATATAGTAAATTTATAGTGATTGATTTTAACTGACTCTTTTGGTGAAGTATATTGTATTTTTTTTAGTAAAAGGATACTATATATTTACTTGAAAGAGTTAGTTTTTTTATTAATTATAGACAAATCTAAAAGAAGGTGGGCATCATGAAGCGTATTGATAGAATTTACAATTATATCGAAAATAACTCAAAAAAATTTACAAAGAATAAGCTCTTAGAGGTTAAAGGATTTAGCGCGCAAGAAATAGGAGAATATCTTGAAATATTAAGAAGTAACGTATCGAGGGAACTTAATACACTATGTAGAGATTCCAAAATTATCAAGATTAAAAATAGACCTGTTCTTTACTTTGATAGAAAAAGTTTTGAGGAAATATTATCTGTAAAGTTACCAGACGACTTGGAAGAGATATCAGATATAATGAAATTTGCCTCGAGTGAAGATGTGGTAAGAGATGAAGAGCAATCTCCTTTTAACTATTTAATTGGAGCTAATACTAGCCTAAAAAATCAAATCGAACAAGCAAAGGCTGCGCTCCTATATCCTCCTAATGGACTTCACACCTTGATAATTGGAAGTACAGGAGTTGGAAAAAGCTTATTTGTTAATATAATGTACCAGTATTCAAAATATATAAAAAAGTTACCTGAAGATGCGCCTTTTGTTGTTTTCAATTGTGCAGATTACGCTAATAATCCACAATTACTTTTATCGTATATTTTTGGACATATTAAGGGGGCTTTTACAGGAGCTGATAAGGAAAAAGAGGGAATTGTTGAAAAGGCTGATGGAGGAATACTATTCTTAGATGAGATACATAGATTACCACCAGAAGGGCAAGAAATGATTTTTTATTTTATGGATACAGGAACATATAATAAGCTTGGAGAAACAGATAGGCAGCGCAAAGCTAATGTATTGTTAATAGGTGCTACAACAGAAGATCCTAATTCTACATTACTAAATACTTTTATTAGAAGAATTCCTATAACCATAGTTATTCCGAATTTTGAAGAGAGATCATTACAAGATAAATTAGAACTTATACACTATTTACTTTCTAAGGAAGCTCAACGGGTAAATAAGACTATTAAAATTTCATCGGAGTCGATAAAAGCATTAATTGGAAGTACAACATATGGAAATGTGGGTCAATTAAAGTCAAATATACAGCTAGTTTGTGCCACAGGATTTCTAAATTGCATGAATACAGATAAATGTATTGAGATAAATTTAGATTTACTACCAGAAAGCATGAGAAATGGGATACTTAATTTTGAAGGTAAAATAAAAGATGATTCCAATTTTTGGGGAAGGGTTCCTAGTACATTAGTGGTTAAACCTGATGGTAACAAAACTTTTTTAGAGACTGACGCTTATGAGCCACCATTTAATATTTACAATATTATAGAGGACAAGGCATTTGTTTTACAAGAAGAAGGTATGAGTGACCAAGATATTAAAAATTATATAACAACAGATATAAATGTTCATTTAAAGCAATTTTATGCTAGATTCAAGAATGATGCGTATCGTAGAGAAGGTTTACTGAAAATTGTTGATAAAGATATTGTTGATTTTGCTGAAGAAATAAAAATGTTAGCTGAAAATAGATTGAGCAGAAAGTTAAGTGATAGATTTATATATGCTATAAGCCTACATTTCAGCGCGTTATTTAATCGTATAAAGAAAAACACAGTATCATTTTCAACAAATATTGAGTTAACATTATCATCTAATAGTAAAGAATATGGAGTAGCTAAAGAGATTCATAAGTTAATAGAGGATAGATATAACTTAATAATTCCAGAAGTTGAAATAGAATATTTAGCTTTACTTCTAAGCTCAATACAAGAATTATCACATCAAGAAAGAGTTGGAATAGTAGTTGCATCTCATGGTACAAGCACTGCTACAAGCATGGTGGCAGTGGCTAAAAAACTTTTTGATGCAGATAATATTGCAGCAGTTGATATGCCGCTTGAAAGAAAACCTTCTGATATTATAGACAGTGTTATTGAAAAAGTTAAGCAAGTAGATGAAGGCAAAGGTGTATTACTTTTAGTAGATATGGGATCTTTAAATAGTTTTGGTGAAACTATAACGAAAAAGACCAAGATAAATATTAAGAGTATTGATATGGTATCAACGGCTCTAGTACTAGAAGCAGTCAGAAAATGCTCAATTTTTGATGCTGATCTAAATTCAGTATATTCATATTTAATTACTGATTTTAGAGGATATACTAATAATATGATGACAGAAGGTAAAATGGGAGAAGAGAATGCTATAATTACAATTTGTTCAACAGGTAAGGGCGCTGCGATTAAACTCAAGGAGCTAGTTGAAGCTGTAGCAAAGAATATCTCAATTAACGATAATGTTAGAATAATCCCAGTAGGATTAAACAATTTAAATGAGTCAATAAAACAGATTTCGCGAAAAAATAAAATTTTAGCACTTGTGGGAATAGCAAATCCTAATATGGGAATTCCATTTATATCGATTGAAGAACTAATTGATGGATCTGGAGAAAATATTTTAAGAAATATAATTGAAGGAAAGGACATTAATCCGGTTATAAAAGGAGAAAATCAGATTGTTTTAAAAAATCTTTGTAAGCAAACTTTAACAGAGATTTTAACCTTTCTTAATCCTGAAAAGATATATTCGTTATTAGATGATTTTATAAAATCTATCGAAAGATCTTTGAATGTACATTATGAGAATCCAACTAAACTAAGAATTATGTTTCATGTTGCATGCGCATTAGAAAGGATGCTTTTAAATAATGGACTGGTATATGATTCATCTGATTCAGAATTAAATCCAAGATATCTGGAAGTGTTAAGAAGAGCAAATTTAATATTTAAAGAAGCTTTATCAATAGAGCTGACGGATGATGAGCTATACTATATGATTGATGTTATAGATGTGTGTTAAATTTAGTTTATATAAGAAAAATAATGTGTCAAAATACAATTAAAAGTGTGTCAAATAATACTTTAGAGTGTCAAGGTGAAAACTTATTCGCATTGTATGCGTTTAGAATTCATGTTTGGAGAAAAGTATTTGTTGACACACTTTTTTTGGCATGGGAATTGCTAGGTATATTGGTATAGAAATAATATATGTAGCAGGAAAGGATGATGAAATAATGATAGCAGTAATCATAGGTACTCATGGTATATTCTCGGAAGAAATCCTGAAATCAGCTGAAATGATTTTTGGAGCCCAAGAAAATGTGGGAAGTGTTACTTTTCAGCCAGGGGAGGGTATAGATGCTCTAGTTGAAAAATATAATTCACTTATAGAAAAAATGAATTCAACAGATGGCGTATTGTTCATGGTAGACCTTTTTGGAGGAAGTCCATTTAATGCAGCAAGCATAATTGCAATGAAACATGAGAATATGGAAATTGTGACAGGTGTTAATCTCCCAATGATATTAGAGGTTCTAGGAAGTAGAGATTTTTCAAGTGTGTCAGAACTTTTATCAATTGCAGAAAATTCCGGAAAGGAGGCTATAAGAACTTTATCTAAAAATATTGAAGAGGATTTAGATGATGAGATAATATAGCAACCTATGATTAGTTAGTATAAGAATTACATGAATTTAATTATAATATAAAATTTGAAAGGTGAGATATAAAGATGGAAATTAGTTTTGTAAGAATAGATGACAGATTAATACATGGACAAGTTGCAACAGTTTGGACGAAGTATAGTGGATGCAATAGAATATTTGCCTGCAGTGATGAAGTTGCAGCAGATGACTTAAGAAAACAATTAGTAATTCAAGTAGCGCCTCCAGGGATAAAAGCATATGTGCTTCCAATAGCAAAGGCAATTGAAGCATATAATAATCCTAAATTTGACAGTTTTAAAACTTTATTCTTATTTACAAACCCTACAGATGTATTAAGAATGGTTGAAGGTGGAGTACCTATTGAATCTGTAAACGTTGGGGGAATGTGCTATAAAGCTGGAGATAAACAGGTTACAAATGCATTGTGCATGAATGATGTTGATATTGAGGCATTTAAAAAGCTTAATGAAAAAGGCATCGAATTAGAGGTGAGGAAACTAGCAAAAGATCCTAAAGTAAATTTGATGGACAAATTTAAAGAATTACAACTTATATAGACATAAATTTTACCTAAAAACCAAAGATAAGATCCTTTAAAAACTCTTAGATTTTGATAGAAGGAATAATAAATCCTGTTAAAAGATTAGATATATAAAATTTAAAAAAGTTTTTATATATAAATTAAAAGAAAGAGGGGAATTTACAAATGAGCACTTTACAATTAATTTTATTAGTAATAGTTGCAGCAATTACTGGTATGGCAAGTGTACTTGATGAGGCACAATTTCATAGACCAATAATTGCATGTACATTGGTTGGACTTGTACTAGGGGATATTAAAACAGGAATTATACTAGGTGGAACACTTGAAATGTTAGCATTAGGATGGATGAATGTTGGTGCAGCTATGGCACCAGATGCGGCACTTGCAAGTGTAATTTCAGCAATACTTGTTATAATCGGTAAACAATCAATTGGAGCAGGTATAGCAGTAGCAGTACCAATTGCAGCTGCAGGACAAGTTCTTACTATATTTGTGAGAACAATAACTGTATTTTTCCAACACTTAGCTGATAAATATGCTGAAAAGGGTAACACAAGAGGAATAGAAATGTGTCATATACTAGGGTTATCACTTCAAGCAATACGTGTAGCGATACCAGCAGCCATAGTAGGAGTACTTGCAGGAACAGATGCAGTAAATGCAGCACTTGCAGCTATACCACAAGTTATTACAAGAGGACTTCAAGTGTCAGGTGGATTTATAGTAGTTGTTGGTTATGCAATGGTAATGAATATGATGAATAGTAAATCATTACTACCATTCTTCTTCATTGGATTTCTACTAGCAGCATTTACAAACTTCAATTTAATTGGTTTTGGTGCTGTAGGTGTTATTGCAGCAATATTCCATATAAAATCAATAGCTAATGAAGGTAAAGTAGCGGTAGCTGGAACAGGAAGTATTGATGATATTGATGATTCAGAGTTAATGTAAGTACAGAAAGGAGATAAAATAATGAGTGAAAAGAAATTAAATAAAAGTGATATAGTAAAAATGTTTATCCGTTCAAATTTCTTATTGGGATCATTTAATTTTGAAAGAATGCAAGCAATAGGTTTTTGTGTTACATTAATTCCAGCTTTGAAGAAATTATATAAAGGTGACGAATTAAGTGCAGCACTTAAAAGACATTTAGAATTCTTTAATACACAACCATTTATGGCAACGCCAATTATGGGAATAACAGCTGCCATGGAAGAACAAAAGGCAAATGGGGCAGATATAGATGAGGCATCAATAAGTGGTGTTAAGATCGGTCTTATGGGACCACTTGCCGGAGTTGGAGACCCAATATTCTGGGGAACACTAAGACCTGTACTTGCAGCATTAGGGGCAGGACTTGCACTTACAGGAAGTATAATTGGACCATTAATTTTCTTCATAGGATTCAATGCAATAAGACTTGCAACAAACTGGTATGGAATGTTCTATGGATATGAAAAAGGAACTCAATTAGTTGCTGATATGGGAGGAAATAAACTTAGGTATCTTACAGAAGGTGCTTCAGTACTTGGATTACTTGTTATAGGTGGTCTTGTTTCAAAATGGACAACTGTTAATATACCTTTTGTTCTCTCTAAATATACACAAGCTGATGGAAAAGAAGTAGTTACAACTATTCAAAGTGTACTAGACAGCTTAATGCCAGGATTAGTTCCGCTTTTACTAACATTTTTATGTATGTATCTATTAAAGAAGAACGTGAATCCATTAATAATAATCTTTGGATTATTTGCAGTAGGTATTTTGGGCGTAGCTTGTGGAATATTACAGTAGATATATAAATATCAAATAAATAAACGGTTAAATTAGATAATATAGTAAACTTCCTTAAAAATAGAACCCGCAATATATTAGCATGGTATGTAGAAATATCAACAATATATTGTGGGTTTTGTGTATAAGTATGTACTAAATCCGACTTTTGTGGATAAAATTTATGCATTAGGTCCAAGTATATAGCTACAATAGTAAATTTGCATTTAATATCTGAATAATGTAAGTTCACAATCAAGATTAAATCTAGAAAACCAATATTAGTATATATGGTGCTATAAAAATATGAAATATATAATCTCTTATATATTTTAAAAAGAGAGGGTTATTTATGAAACTAGAGTATAATTATATTGCTTTTCTAATTATCAATTTTTAGTTAGTGTAAGAAGGGCGTATAGGGTTATGAGGTGGCACTTATGTAACCAGTAATAATCTTCTATATAGAATTTAGAGAAATATAATTGATAAGAGTAACTAAGATTACAGCAAAAAGGAAAATTAAAATAAGTGTTGAATGATTATATAGGAATGTTGAATAGTGAAATTGAAAATAATAAATAATGGATTAAGAATCGAGAAGACAGATTTTCATAATTGTAGAGGGGAATTATATGGAATCAAACATGAAAGTAAAGATACAAGGAAATAGATCGAATAAAACAGAATATTTAATAAGAGATATGGATGATATTATCATTGGTAGATTCAGTACTGATGAATTAACTGACAGAAGCAAAACATGCAACGTCAATCTTAAGTTCTATAGAGAATATAATTATGAATTATTAAGTGATACACTATCGCTTATATTAAAGGGAATATTTAAAGATTCGAATATTTTTAAGGTTAACATAAAAGTTCTTGAAAAAATAGACTTAACTGCATTTTTAGATCTAGGTTTTACTCTAGAAGGAATATTTAATGAAAATGAATATTTTCAAGGTGAATATCTTGATGAACTGTCATTTGGTATAACTAGAATTGAATATGACCAAATGTGCAGGTATTCATTAGTGGAATTAAAAGGGGAAAATATAATTCTTAGAAATCTGACTCCTAGCAATGCTCAAGAAATGTTGGATTATTATAAAAGAAATAAAAATTACTTGGCTCCTTTCGAACCAAGTAGAGATAGTGATTTCTACACAGTTGAGACACAAAGAAAATTGTTAAATAAGAGTTATAAGGAATTTTTGAATGGAACAAGTGTAGATTTGGGTATTTTTAAAGAAGAAAAATTGATTGGAAAGATAAAACTTTCACGAATTATATATGGATCGTTGAAGAATGGCATATTAGGTTATTCAATAGATGAAAATGAGCAGGGGAATGGCTATATGCAAGAGAGTGTAAAACTGCTACTAAATTATGCGTTTAAAGAATGTGGTCTTCATAGAATAGAAGCATCAGCTTTGATAAATAACAAAAAATCCAAAAATGTATTAACTAAATGTGGATTCAGATTAATTGGAGTAAATGAAAAATATCTATTAATTAATGGAAAGTGGGAGGATCATGAGACCTATTATATATTAGAAGAATACTTAAATAACTATTAACTATACCTAGCGTATCAATAGTAGAAATGAGAAGAAAAATGGAGTTTGGTATAGGTTTTAAGATTTAAATGGTATAAATGATGGTTTTTGCCAGAATGGCTAATGGACTATGTGTTAAGATAAAACACGTCGCTAAGAGACATGAACAAAACAACTTAAGACTGAAAAGATTTTAATAAAGAAGAAATTAAAAGTTTTTTACGAAAGTTGTTGACAATGTCGAATGGTGATGATATGATAAAATCCTCGCTAAGAGATGCAAAATTAATAACTTAAAGCTAATAGAACTACTGAAAAATGAGTTCAAAAAGTTTTTTGAAAAAGTTGTTGACAAGCTTCGAAAGCGGTGATATACTGAATAAGCTGTCAGAAACGACAGATAACAACAAAACATTACAACAGTAGTTGTAAGAAAGAAAAATTGGTCTTTGA